>DASVRB010000186.1:0-25123 GCA_036388835.1 Thermoanaerobaculia bacterium
GACGATGTTCGCGTCGCCGCCCTGTGCGGCGATCCAGAGGCGCGCCTGTTCGAGCGCGCGGCCGGAGGAGAGTGCTTCGGCGAGTGCGGCGTTGGCGGTCGCTTCGTCGAAGCGGCCGGACATGACCAGCACGCGCTCTGCTTGTGCGCGCGTCACCTCCATCACGTCGGCCGGGCCGTTGCCTTTGAGGCAATCGATCGTCTCGACGATCTCGTTCGCGTTGCCGGCGGCGACGCCGAGGGGGCGATCCATGTCGGTGATCAGTGCCTCGACGCGCGTGCCCGAGCCGGCCGCCGCGGCGATGAGACTCTGCGCGAGCGCTTTCGAATCCTGGTAGATGCGCATGAATGCGCCGCTGCCGGTCTTCACGTCGAGGATCAGACTCGATGCGCCCATCGCGAGCTTCTTCGACATGATCGACGCGGTGATGAGCGGCAGCGATTCGACGGTGCCGGTCACGTCGCGCATTGCATAGATTTTCTTGTCCGCCGGCGCGATCCCTTCCGTCGACGTCGAGATCACGCAGCCTGCATCGGCGACGCAGCGATCGAACTCGTGACGCGACAGCCGCGCGTTGAAACGCGGGATTGCTTCGAGCTTGTCGAGCGTGCCGCCGGTGTGACCGAGGCCGCGGCCGGAGAGCATGCCGATGTTCACGCCGCACGCCGCGACCCACGGCGACAGCACCAGCGACACCTTGTCGCCGACGCCGCCGGTCGAATGCTTGTCGGCGATGAAGTCGTACTCGTTGCGCAGGTGCCACTGCTCGCCCGAGCGCAGCATCGCCTGCGTCAGCGTCGCCATCTCCTCCGCGACCATGCCGTTGATGGCGACCGCCATCAAAAGCGCCGACATCTGGTAGTCCGGAATCGATCCGCGCGTGAAGCCGTCGACGAAGAATTCGATCTCACGCTGCTCGAGCGGCGCGCCGCGGCGCTTTTTGTTGAGGAGCTCGTAAACGCTGTACATGCCTAAGTCTATCCCGAGCGCAGCGAGGGATCTCCGGAGCGGCAGCGAGCGTCGTGCGACAAGCGACGGCCGTCGCATTTTGAGATCCTTCGCTAAAGCTCAGGATGACGGGGAGGAGAGCTTCGCGAGTGCCACCGGAGATCCCTCGCTACGCTCGGGATAAAGTGAAAACAATGCGTGCAGTGATCCTCCTCTCCGGCGGACTCGATTCCGCAACCGTCCTGGCGATCGCGAAAGAACGGCAGCGCGAATGCCTCGCTCTTTCGATCGTCTATGGCCAGCGTCACGCGGTCGAGCTCGACGCGGCGCGGCGCGTGGCGGCGGCGATCGGGGTGGCCGAGCACGTCGTGCATTCACTCGATCTGCGCGTGTTCGGCGCGAGCGCGCTCACCGGCAACACCGACGTGCCGAAAGATGCGGTCGGCGCGGAAGGCATTCCGGTCACGTACGTCCCCGCACGGAACACGATCTTCCTCTCCCTGGCCCTGGGGTTCGCGGAAGCGCGCGGTGCGCAGGAGATCTGGATCGGTGTGAACGCGCTCGACTACAGCGGCTATCCCGACTGCCGTCCCGAGTTCATCGACGCATTTCAGGACGTGATCCGCAAAGGCACGCGGAGCGGCGTCGAGCGCGGCGAGCCGCGCCTCGTCGCGCCGCTGCTGCAGATGACGAAGGCGGACATCATCCGCCGCGGCACCGAGCTCGGGCTCGATTACGGACTCACCCACTCCTGCTACGACCCGCTCGCCGATGGACGCGCCTGCGGCCATTGCGACTCGTGCCTCCTGCGATTGAAGGGGTTCGAGGAAGCAGGCCTCCCCGATCCCGCGTTTGCGTGACCTCGATGCGCATTACCGAAATCTTTTTCTCGATTCAGGGCGAGTCCTCCCACGCCGGACGGCCGTGCGTCTTCGTGCGCCTCACCGGCTGCAACCTCCGCTGCACGTGGTGCGATTCGGAGTACACCTTCGCGGGCGGCGAGCGGATGTCGGTCGACGAAGTGATCGCGCGGGTGAAGAGCTACGGCTGCAATCTGGTCGAGATCACGGGCGGTGAGCCGCTCGCGCAGAAGGAAGCGTTCGAGCTGATCGAGCGCCTTTGCAACGACGCGTTCGAAGTGCTCATCGAAACGTCCGGCTCGATCGACATCACCCCGGTCGATCGCCGCGCAAAACTGATCCTCGACGTGAAATGTCCCGGCTCCGGCGAGGCGGAAAAGAACCGCTGGTCGAATCTCGACGAGCTCCGTCCGCACGACGAGCTCAAGTTCGTGATCGCCGACCGCACCGACTACGAATGGGCACGACAACTGATCGCAGAAAAGCAGCTCGACCGCTGGACGATCCTCCTCTCGCCGGTCTGGGGAAAGATGGAGATGAAGTCGCTCGCCGAATGGATGCTCGCCGACCGCCTCCCCGCCCGCTTCCAAACGCAACTGCACAAACACATCTGGGGCGCGGATGTGCATGGGGTTTGATTGCGTACGAGTTCCTCGGAGTTCCTCGGTTCCTCGGTTCCTCGGTTTCTCGGTTCCTCGGGTGGATTGAAACTCCAACCTCCGTCATCCTGAGCGTCAGCGAAGGATCTCAGCCGCGACGGCCGTCGTATTTTGAGATCCTTCGCTGACGCTCAGGACGAGGGGGGTTGCTACTCCGAGGAACTCCGAGGAACCCGAGGAACCGAGGAACCGAGGAACCGAGGAACCGAGGAACCCGAGGCACCGAGGCACCAAGCCACCGAGGCACAAACAAAATGACCACCCTTGACCACATCGGAATCGCCGTTCGCTCGCTGGAAGTGGCGAAGATTTATCGGGCGCTGGGGCTCGACGTGCAGCATGTCGAGACTGTCGAGACGCAGCGCGTGAAGACCGCGTTTCTGTCCGTCGGCGACTCGAATCTCGAGTTGCTCGAGCCGACTTCGCCCGACTCGCCGATCGCGAAATTCATCGAGAAGCGCGGCGAAGGGATTCACCACATCTGCTTTCGCGTCGACGACATCGAGGCGCATCTCGAGCGCTTGAAAGCCGAGGGGTATCGGCTGATCAACGAAGCGCCGGTGCCGGGGGCGCACGGATGCCGCGTGGCGTTTCTGCATCCCGCCGCCGGGAACGGCGTCTTGATCGAGCTCAGCGAGCCCGATCCCGACCGAGGTCATGAATGATCGAAGGCTTCGAAGCAGATTCGATCGTCATCGTGAACCTCGTCAATCCGAAGGAGAAATTCTTCGGCGTGCTGCGCGCGCTCTCGCCGGCCGGCATCACGATGCGGGCGATGAACCTCGACACGTTCGACGACTGGATTCACCAGATCGCGCGCGCCGAGGAGGCGGAGATCGAGATGGTGACGATGTTCGTGCCGCTGTTCCGTGTCGAGCGGATCTTCCTCGACGAGCCCGCGGGCGCCGTGAAGTCGTATTCGCAGCGCTTCGAGCAGGTGGTCGGCCGCAACGTCAGCGAGTATCTCGGCGCCGGCACAAGCGGTGGGAACGGCCGCTCCGTATAATCCGCGCGCGAACTCGATTTACCGGAGGAGTCACTTTTGTCCAGAACTACACGCATCACGCTGTCCGCCCTGCTCGTGCTCACCGCGATTTTCGTCGCATGCAAAGGTGAGGAGGAGCTCGCCGAGCCGGAGGCGTTCAGCTTTGTCGTTTACCCCGGCTCCCGTTACCTCGGCCAGTTGACCGAGAACACGAAGGCCGCACACAAAGTCATCGATCCGGCGAAAGAGCCGCCGCCGACCGCGATCTACGACACCGAGGCGCCGCTCGAACAGGTCGCCGACTACTACGCGAAGCAGTACGGCTACAACGCAATCGGCGCGGACAAAGTCAGCAGCCCGAAAGCGTATTACCGCACCGGCGACCTCGGACCGGACGTCCGCTCCATCGAGCCGATCATCCGTCAGATGAACCTGCCGACCGACATCAGCAAAGCGCAGGGCGCGTACAAAGCGGCCGATCTCGAGCCGCGTCCGAACCGCCCGCGCGTCACCATCCAGCGGCCGTACTTCGACGTGCTGACGTCGCAGGTCGTCGACCGCACGCTGATCCTGATGTCCCGCTAGACGTGCGCACGATCCTCATCGCCGGCCTCGGCCTCATCGGCGGCTCCGCCGGGAAGGCCCTGCGCCGGCGAGGATGGTTCGTGCGTTACGTCGACCCGCACGTTTCGCTCGATGACGCGCGCGCGGCCGGCGCCGCGAACGAGCGCGTCGAGAACCTCGGCGACATCGGCAACACCGACCTCGTGCTGCTCGCGACGCCCGTCGACGTCGCGGTCCAGCAACTCTCGATGATCGCCACCGACGCCACCATCACCTCCGCGTGCAGCGTCATGCGTCCATTGCGTGCCGTTGCGCGCGAGAACTTCATTGCCGGACATCCGCTGGCCGGCTCGCACGAGCGTGGACTCGCGGCGGCGAGCGCCGAGCTGTTCGAGCAGAAAGCGTGGTTCGTCGACGGCGATCACGAGCTCGTCGACGCGCTGATTCGCGACTGCGGCGCGATCCGCGAGCGCGTGACGAGCGCCGAAGAACATGATGCGGCCGTCGCTCTGACCAGCCATCTGCCGCAGGTGCTGTCGACCGCGCTCGCCGCGCATCTGCACGCGCAAGGCGACGACGTACTCCGTTTCGCGGGAACGGGACTGAAGACCTTTCTCCGGCTCGCCGCGAGCAGCGCCGAGGTGTGGGAGCCGGTGCTCGAGGCCAACCGTGGCGAGATCGAGCCGCACGCCGATGCGGTCGCCGAGCGCGTGCGCGAAATCCTGCGCGGCGATGCGGCCGAGCTGTTCGAGCACGCGCAGCAACTCTGGAAAAAACAGTGAACCTGGCGTGGGCGTACGTCGGCATCGTGTACGCGGCAGCGATCGCGATCGCGCGGCGCCGCGGTGTCGATCTCTCGCGCCGCGCCGCGCTGCTGTTCTACGCGCTCACGCTCATTTTTCTCTGGAAACCGCTCACCGGCCCATACGTCAACGTCGCGCCCGATGTGCTCCTGCTGATTCCGCCGTGGAGTTCATCGGCGCACGTCGGCTTCGACAAATTCGACGTCTCGAACTACGAGCTGCAGGACATCGTCTTTCAGTTCATCCCATGGACCAAACAGGTGCACGCATCGTGGCGCGCGCTGAAGCCGCCGCTCTGGAATCCGCTCGCCGCGTGCGGCATGCCGCTGATGGCGAACATGCAGAGCGGTGCGATGTCGCCGCTGCGCATCGTCACCATCGGATTGCCGCTGCCGTTTTCGTTTCACGCGGAAGCGGCGTTCAAGCTCCTCGTCGCGCTGACGTTCGCGTTTCTCTTCTGCCGCCGCCGCTACGACCTCATGCCGTCGATCATCGGCGCGATCGCGTACGGCTTCGGCTCGTTCATGACGCTCTGGCTCCACTTTCCGCATCCGAACGTCGCCGCGTTTCTGCCGGCCGTGCTGTATCAGGTCGACCTGCTCGCGGAGCGCCGCACGCGCGGCCGCTTCATCTTCGCGGCGCTGCTCGGACCGGCGCTGCTGTTCGGCGGTCATCCCGAGACCGCGGGTCACATCGTCTTTTTCGCGACGCTGTACGCGGCGTGGGTGATCTTCGTCGAGCGCACGAAAGGCCTGCTGGTCACGCTCATCTCCGTCTCGCTCGTGTCGCTGCTGCTCGCCGCGCCGGTGCTGCTGCCGTTCGCCGAGATCCTGCCGTATTCGACCGCATACGAGGCGGCGCGCGGCGCATCGCACGCAAACGCGACGGCCTACTCCGACTTTCACTCGCTCGCGCTGCTCGTGCAGCCGCGGATGTACGGACAGCGCCCAGGACCGACCTGGTACCAGACGCTCATCGAGACGGTCGCCGGCTTCTCCGGCCTCCTCGGCATCGGCGCGTTCTGCGGGATGCTCATTCGTGCTCTGTTGCGCAGGCGCTTTCGCGAGCGTGAGGTGTTCTTTCTCATCGCGACCGTGTTGATGTTCGCGGTCATCGACGACTGGCCGTACATCTCCGCACCGATCCGGCACCTCTTCTCGATCTCGCTCAATGCGCGCTTCCGGCTGCTGGTGGCGTTCCTTCTTTCGGTGCAGACCGCCGCACTCATTCATTACGTGCGCAGCGAAGAACGACGGTCACCGCTGATCGCCGCGATCGCTGGCGCGCTCGGCACGCTCGCGTACGTGATCTGGAAGATGCCGTTCCCGACCGCGGAGGCGCGGCAGTTCGCGATCGACACCGCGATACCGAGCGTGGCCGTCGTCGCGCTCGCGGCGCTGATGCTGTTCCGCCGCACGCGAACAGTAGCCATGCCGCTCATCGCGGCAGCGTTGTATTTCGAGCTGTATGTCGCGGTGCACAGTTGGCATCCGGTCACGCGGCAGGTCGACATCTACACGCGTACGCCGATCATCGACGCACTGCGACAACTGAACGAAACCGATCAGCCGTATCGCATGGTCGGCATCGGTCCGGTGCTCTTTCCGAACACGCAGGCGCCGTTCGGCTTCGAAGACGTGCGGGTGAAGGACGCGCTCAGCAGCGCGCGCTACGTCGATCTGCTCGTGCGCAACGTCAAAGACTTCGACATCCGCTCGTACTACATGAAATGGCCCGACACCGAGACGCCGCTGCTCGACCGGCTGAACGTCCGCTGGGTCATGACCGAGCCGAATCTCGAGCTGCCGGACCGCGAGCGCTACAAGCTTCGCTACGACGGACACGACGGCCGCATTTACGAGAACCTGCGGGCGATGCCGCGCTTCTTCGCCAACGACGCAAGCGTCTCGATCGCGAGATACAGCGGCGACGCATACGAGCTGCGCGTCGACGCCGCGCGCGAAACGCTCGTCTCGAGCAGCGTTGCGCACTGGCCGGGCTGGCGCGTCACGTACAACGGCCGCAAGCTCGCCCCGCGGGTGGTCGATGAACCGTTCCTCGGCTTCGTCGTTCCGGCAGGCAAAGGGACCGTGCGCGTGCGCTATTTTCCGCTCTCGTTCTGGCTCGGTGCGGCGGTTTCGCTGCTCACTTTCGTGGCCCTCGCGGTCCTATATCATCCGCGCCCGTGTTCAACCCGAGCTGGCTCTACGTCGGACTGATCTACGCCGCGTGCGTCGGCCTCGCTCGCCGCGCGAAGATCGAGCTTCCGGTCCGCGTAGCGGTGTTTTTCTACGCGCTCGTCTTCGTCTTCATGTACCTGCCGCTGACGCAGGATTACGTCAATCTGCCGGTCGATTTTCTCCGCACCCTGCCGCCGTGGGCGTACACGACGCCCGATCACGTACCGGCCAACGGACACACCAATGACATCCCGCTGCAGATCGTGCCGTGGGCGCATCAGGTGCGCGAGTCGTGGCGCGCGCTGACGCCGCCGCTGTGGAACAACTTCTCGGCGGCCGGCTATCCACTGCTCGCGAGCGGGCAGGCCTCCGCGCTCTCCCCGCTGCGCATCCTCGGCTTACCGCTCTCGCTCGCGCATGCGATGACGTTCGAAGCGGCGATGAAGCTCCTGCTCGCGCTGACGTTCATGTTTCTCTGGTGCCGCCGCCGCGGCTATTCGGAGCTCGGGAGCGCGTGCGGCGCGGTGGCATTCGGCTTCTCGACGTTCATTCTGGTGTGGCTGCACTTTCCGATCGTCACCACCGCCTGCTTCGTCCCGGCGGTCTTCTACATCATCGATCTGCTGGCCGAGCGCGTGACCTATCCGCGCTTCGTCGCCGGCGCGGCGGTCTGGGCGGCGATGCTGTTCGGCGGACATCCCGAAACCGTGTCGCACACGTTCTTCGTTGCGACGCTGTACGTCCTCTGGATCGTGGCGGTGGAGCGCGGCGCAACGTGGCGATTCTTCCTGACGCTCGGCGGCGCACTGGCCATTGCAGGTCTGCTCGCCGCGCCGCTGCTCGCACCGTTCGGCGAGGCGGTCACGAAGTCGAAGCGCTTCAACGAACTGAAACGCAACCCGGCCACCAACGAGGTGCCGTTCTCCGACTGGCCCTCGGCGAAGCTGCTCGTGCAACCGCATTTCTACGGCGCGCTGCACACGGCCTGGGGTCCGGCGCATGCGGAGTCGATCAGCGGATTCGGCGGCACGCTCGGGATCGCAGCGTGGTTCGCGATGCTCGCGCATGTGGTTTGGCGGCGCAGGTGGCGCTCGCGCGAAATGTTTTTCGTGCTCGCCACCGTGTTCGTGCTCGGCGTGATCATGTCGTGGCCGGTCATCAGCGAGCTCTTTCACGTGGTCTTCCGGCTCGCGGCCAACGCGCGGCTCCGCCTTTTCCTCGGCCTGCTGCTCGCGGTTCAGACGGCGGCCGCAATCGATCTCCTCGAGCGCGACCGCCGCTCGTTCTTCATCGGAGTCGCGGCCGGCGGCGCGCTGCTGTTGTTCACATTCATGAGCACCGACTTTCCGGAAGAGTCGCTGCGTCAGGCGGCGCTCGATTCATTGAAACCGGGCGCTGCGCTGCTCGTGCTGGCCGCGATCGCCGCGTCGCTCGAGCGCAACTTCGCAATCGTCCTGCTGCTCCTCACCGGCATAGCCGGCGAGCTGTGGAACATCACGCGCGAGTGGAATCCCGACACCTCGACGGAGTGGATGTATCCGAAGACGGCGATGATGAAAGCGCTCGACGACCTCGCGTCGAAAGTCCCGCCGACCGAGCCGTTCCGCATCGTGGCCAGCGGTCCGGTGCTCTTCCCGAACAGCTCCGCGGTCTACGGCTACGAAGACATCCGCGCGCACGATCCGATGGCGAACGGCCGCTACATCGACTTCCTGTCTCTCGTCGTCAACTACGACGCCGCGAATTACTTCGCGGTGTGGGACCAGTGGGAAAAGCACGTCGTCGACTATCTCAACGTGAGGTTCGTCCTCACCACGATCAACGGCACGCTGCCGCCGCGCTTCCGGATGGTCTACGACGGCACCGACGGCCGCATCTTCGAGAACACCGAGGTCCTGCCGCGCTTCTACCCCGCGCGAAATGTGCTGCTCGAGTTCAACGATGATCGATTCAACGAAGAGCTCAAGCGCCTCGACAGCTGGAACGAGACCGCGCTGATCGAGAAGCTCGACCTCGAGACCGAACAACAACGCGGCGACTTTTTCTCTCCCCGTCCGGCCGACGCGCCGATGGCGACGGCGAACCTGCTCGACGCGAATCCGACCTCGTACCGCCTGCACGTCAAAGCGCCGCGCTACACGCTCATCGTCAGCAGCGTGCCGTGGTGGCCCGGATGGAAAGTGGAGCGCAACGGCGCGCGCATCCAGCCGATCCGCGTCAACGGCGCCTTCCTCGGATTCGCCGTGCCGCCGGGCGAGCTCGACGTCCGCGTCTGGTACGACCCCTGGACCTTCCGCTTCGGCGCGATCATCGCGCTCGCCACCATCGCAGGCTTGATCGCGTTTCGCGTGTGGCAACGGCATCAGGTGGACGCCGCAGCAGCGGAACTGCCGACTTCGTCATCCTGAGCGCAGCGAAGGATCTCAAAATGGATGCAACCGCGCCCGTGACTACGGTCGTCGTCGCCGAGATCCTTCGCCGTCTCCGCGGCTCAGGATGACGGGTTTGGCGATCTGCATCGTCGGCCGCTCCTTTTACAGCCAGTTCTCGACGCGCAGACCGCGGATTCGCGTGAAGTGTTTGACGTTGTTCGTCACGAGCGTGGCCTCGGCGACGACGGCGTGCGCGCCGATCATCGCGTCAAAGTCGCCGATTACCGAGCCGCGGTCGGCAAGCTCACTCGCGACGCGTCCGAATTCAACCGCACACGACTCGTCGAACGGAACCACCACGACGCTGCGAAGAAACGCGTCGAGCAAGGCGTGGAGCTTCGCGGATTTCCGGCGCGTCGCGCCAAAACGGAGCTCGGCGGCAGTAATGGCGCTGACGCAGAGCTCTGACGGCCGATGCGCGGCAATCCGTTCGCCGACGCGACCCTGACCGCGCAGAGCGTAGCTGACACTGTCCGTGTCGAGCATGAACAGCGCGCTCATTCCAACGGGTTCTTTCGTTTGCCGATCGGGCGTGACCGCGGCCTCTCGATCTCTTCTTTCCACGCGCCGAGCGTCTCGAGAAAGTCGGCCGGCCATTCGTCGGCGGGCTCGAGGATCACGCGCTGCCCTTCGCGGCGGACCACGACCTCTTGCTGGTCGTCAGGGAACCGACACGATTTCGGCAGTCGCACAGCCTGACTGCCTCCGTTACTGAAGATCTTTGCGCGTTCGGTCATACGGCAAAAGTATAGACATTCGTCTATACAAATTCGAGCGAGCTCACCGGACCCTCACCGAAACTTCCGGTTCAATCGATCCCTTGCCACCCCATCGACCCGTGTCAGCACCGGCCCGAGCACTTCGCGTTGCGCTTCGACGAGGCGGGCGATTCCGGCTTTGGCGAGGGAGAGCATCGCCTGCATTTCCTCGTCGCTGAAGGTGGCCCCTTCCGCGGTGCCCTGCAGCTCGACGAAACGGCCTTTGCCGGTGGCGACGACGTTCATGTCGACGCCCGCTTTCGAATCCTCGGGGTAGTTGAGGTCGAGCATCGGGACGCCGCCGATCATGCCGACCGAGACCGCGGCCACGAAGTCGATGATCGGCCAGCTCTGCATGTTGCCGTCGACGTAGAGCCGCGACAGCGCGAGCACGAGCGCGCAGTAGGCGCCGGTGATCGACGCGGTGCGCGTGCCGCCGTCGGCCTGGATCACGTCGCAGTCGAGCCAGATCGTCCGCTCGCCCATGAGCTCCGTGTTCACGGCCGCGCGCAGCGAGCGTCCAATCAGACGCTGAATCTCCTGCGTCCGTCCGCTCTGCTTCCCTTTCGCCGCCTCGCGCTCCACGCGATCGGTCGTCGCGCGCGGGAGCATTCCGTACTCCGCGGTGACCCAGCCCTTGCCGCTGCGGTAGAGAAACGGCGGAACTTTCTCCTGCACCGAGGCCGTGCAGATCACGCGCGTGTCGCCGACTTCGATCAGGACAGAGCCTTCCGCATGCTTCACGAAATTCGCGCGGATCGAAACCGGGCGGAGCTCGTCGGGTGCGCGGCCGTCGATGCGCGGCTTCGCGCTCACGCCGTCACCTTCTCTTCGATGATCGCGCCTTTCGGCACCACCACGATGCCGGTATCGGTGACGGTGAAGCGCTCGCGATCGGCCTCCATGTCGTAGCCGATCGTCGAATGCGGCGGGATCTTCACGCCTTTGTCGATGATGGTGCGGCGGATCTTCGAGTGACGGCCGATCTCCACGCCGTCCATCAGGATCGACTCGTCGACGTCCGCGTACGAATGGATGCGCACGCGCGGATGCAGCACGCAGCGATTGATCGTGCCGCCTGAGATGATCGTGCCGTCGGAGACGAGCGAGTCGGTGGCGATTCCGATGCGCTGCGACTTCGAATCGGCGAAGACGAACTTCGCCGGCGGCAGATGCATCGGCGCCGAGATCATCGGCCACATCGGGTTGTAGAGGTTGAAGAGCGGCGTGACCGCGACGAGGTCGAGCGCCGCCGCAAAGTACGAATCGACCGTCCCGACGTCGCGCCAGTAGCCCTGATTGATCGCGTCCTCACCCGGGATGTAGTTCGTGGCGAAGTCGTACGCCATGACCTTCATCCGCGGGAACATCTCCGGAATGATTTCCTTGCCGAAGTCGACTCCCGAATTGCGCAGCGCGTTGCGCTGCAGCACGTCGATCATCACGTTCGCCTTGAAGATGTAGTTGCCCATCGAGGCGAGGATCATGTCGGGGCGGTCCGGAATCGTCTTCGCCCCCTGCTTCGGCTTCTCGACGAACCCGGTCACGCGCCAGTCGTCATCCACTTCCACGACACCGAAGTGATGCGCCTCCGCGACCGGCACCGGAATCGTCGCGATGGTCAGGTCCGCATCGTTGTTGATGTGGTCCTGCAGCATCTGATTCACATCCATTTTGTAGATGTGATCGCCGCCGAAGACGCAGACGTACTCCGGCTTCTCGTCGAAGATCAGCTCGAGGTTCTGGAACACGGCGTCGGCCGTGCCGCGGAACCAGAACGGGCCGCGGCGCATCTGCGCCGGCACGATGTCGACGTACTGCCCGATCTCCGGCACGAGGCGCCAGGTGCGGGTGATGTGCTCGATCAGCGACGTCGACTTGAACTGCGTCAACACCTTGATCTTGAAAAAGCCGGAGTTGATGAAGTTGTTGATGACGAAATCGACGATGCGATAGCGGCCGCCGAACGGCACTGCCGGCTTCGCGCGGTCTTTGGTCAGGGGAAAGAGGCGCTCGCCCTGGCCACCGGCGAGAATCATCGTCAGGACATTGCGCCGCGCGAGAGTTCCGTACATTCGGCTCCGATCAGGTGCGAGATTCTTTCCAAGATGAGGCAAGGGCGCAAGTTGGGTGTGCGCCGCGCCTCGAAATCGCCCGCGCAATTCGCCCGCGCTCGCGCGCTCTATACTTGCCGCGCCTATGGCCGAAAAGGATTACTACGAGCTTCTCGGCGTGAAGAAAACCGCCACCGACAGCGAGATCAAGAAGGCGTACCGCGATCTCGCGAAGAAGTTCCATCCCGACAAAAACAAGGGCAACAAGGACGCGGAGAACCGCTTCAAAGAAATCTCCGAGGCGTATGCCGTGCTGTCGGATGGCGAGAAACGAGCGCAGTACGACAGGCTGGGACGCGAAGCATTCGGTCCCGGCGGCGCGAATCCGTTCGCCGGCTTCGACTTTTCGCAGTTCGGCGGCGCAGGCGGCGCGCGCGGACGCCGTGGCAGCAGCCGCCGCAGCGGCGGCACGATGGACTTCACCGACATCTTCGGAGATCTCTTCGGCGGAGGTGGCGGCGGTGGCGGATTCGAGCCGCAGCCGCAGGAAGCACACGCCGAAGTCACGATCGATTTTCGTGAGTCGGTGCAGGGCACCACGATCACGCTGAACGTGAACGGCGAGCCGATGAAGGTGAAGATTCCGGAAGGAATCGCCGACGGGCAGAAGATGCGCGTCCGGCGCGGCAACATCCCGGTGCAGATCACGGTGCGCGTCCGTCCGCATCCGCTGTTCGAGCGCCGCGGCGACAACATCCATCTCGACCTTCCGATCACGATCGGCGAGGCCATTCGCGGCGCGGAAGTCGAAGTGCCGACCATCCACGGGCCGTCGCGCATCCGCATCCCCGCCGGCACGCAGGCAGGCCGCACCATGCGCCTCACCGGCAAAGGGATCAAAAAGAAAACCGGCGCCGGCGATCAGTACGTGCGCATTCAGATCGTGATCCCGCCCGACGCCCCGCCGGAAGCGGTGCAGGCGCTCGAAGAGGCGTACCTCGAAAATCCGCGCGCGAACCTGCGCACCGCGTTATGACCTCGAACTGACGGGCCTCGCGATGAACATCCAGCTCCTCCGCGCCGACATCGCCTCCCTGAAAGTCGATGCGCTCGTCGCACCGATCGCGGCGCGGCCGCAGGAGGACGATCGCGCGGTGGTCGTCAGCGGAGGCAATGTCCTCGCTCGGTTCATCATCCAGGTGCCGGTGCCGCACGTCAGCGACAGCGACGCCGACAGCAAGCTACGCGGCGCGACGCTCGCCGCCCTCGAGCGCGCCGAAGAGCTGGCCATCGCTTCGATCGGTCTGCCAGCCATGGGCGCCGGCGCATTCGGCTTCCCGATCTCCACCTGCGCGAAGGTGGTCCTCGGCGCAACACTGCAGCATCACGCGCGCGCACGCTCCCTGCAGCGGGTCGTCTTCTGCCTCTTCGGCGAAGAGGAGTACGCCGCTTTCGAGCGCGAACTGGGAGAACTGAACCATTGAGCACCACCGGAAAAATCTTTGTGATCGGCGACTCGCACATCGGCCTCAGCGACGGCAGCGAACGCCCGGTCAATGCCTGGCTCGATCGCCTCATCGCGCTGCGCCCGCGCGCGCTCTATCTCAACGGCGATCTCTTCCACTACCTGATCGCGCATCCAAAGTTCAAAACGAGCTCGGTCGAAAAGGTGATGGAGAAGTTTCGCGAGGTGCGCGACAGCGGCGTGGCGATTCACTACGTCGAAGGCAATCGCGACTTTTTTCTGAAGAAATCGTTCGTCGAAGAGGCGGTCACCGACGTCGGCCTCGAGTACGCGCTGCCGGCCGGCACGAGCCGCTACCTCATCGTGCACGGCGACATGATCAACGACAAAGACTGGCCGTACCGCTTCTGGCGCCGCGCCTCGAAGAATCCGATCTCGAAGCTCGGCGTCGACCTGATCCCGAAAAAACTGGCCCGCAATTTCGTCGACGGCGTGGAGCAGCGCCTCTCGAAATCGAACTTCAAGCACAAGTCGCGGCTGCCGGTGGAGCTGATGGAAGCGTACGGCCGCAAGCGCGCCCGCGACGGCTTCTCGCACGTGGTTTTCGGCCATTTCCACAACAAAACGGTGCTCAGCGCCGGCCGCGGCGTGACGGTCACGGTCCTGCCGCCGTGGTACGAATCGGGCGAAGCGATGCGCATCGACCCGGTCACCGGCGCGTTCGATTGGGTCGTGATCTAAGCAGGGGGACGACCGGGGGCCTCCGGCGGCCGGGCCGCGGGCCCGGACCCGCTGGTTGGCCTAGCCTCCGCGACCGAGCGTCGTATCTCGCGACAGAGCGTCGCGGAGGCTAGGCCAACGAACGGGGTCCGGGGCCGGTGGCCCCGGCCGCCGGAGGCCCCCCGTCGTTCCCCGATCAGTGACGCACCGAGCGGCGGCGCGACTCGCGCGTCGACGGCACCTCCACCACGATCGGCCGCATCGCCGTCCCGCGCGGCGTCACGGCCAGCAGCCAGAACCGGTGCGGCGCTTCATAGATCGGCGTCATCGTGAGCTCGGGTCCGGTGCCGACCGGACGCCGTCCGTCGCCGAGCTCCCCCCAGTACCAGACGTACGTCGCGTCTTCTTCCGGATGGATTGCCGTCAGCGTGAACGGCTGGCCGACGCGGATCGTGGATGGCGAGATCGTGACGTACACATCCGCCGGCGCATTTTCGCGCAGCACCGCGACCGAGCCGATGTCCCAGTGCGCCACCTCGCCGCTGTCGTATCGCGCCTTGATGTTCGCCACGCCGACGCCGACGCCGCGGATCTCGACGACGACCGTCTTGCCTGCCGCGTCGAGCCGGCCGCTCACGACCGCAACGCTTTCGTTGTCGCTGAAGAACGTCCAGGGCGTAAAACCGTAATCGGTGACGCCGCTCCACGCGGCGCGCGCCGTCACCGTCGTCGTCGACCCCTCGCCGACCGTGACGTACGTCTTCGAGATCGTCGGAATCCACGTCGCCTCGGCGGCGGTGGCAATCAGGAGCGCAAAGGCGAACGCGAAAGCATGTCTGGCCATGCTCCTGATACGCCGCCCGCCGCGTTGGCGTCCAGCTTGTAGAATCCGCCCCCCATGCGCGTGACGTTTCTCGGCACCGGCACTTCGACCGGAGTTCCCGTGGTCGGTTGCCACTGCCGCGTCTGCACGTCCGAAGATCCGCACAACAAGCGCCTGCGGCAGTCCGTCGCGATCGAGCATTCCGGGAAGCACTTCCTGATTGACACCACTCCCGATCTCCGTCTGCAGTTGCTGCGGCACCCAATCCCGCGGCTCGACTTCCTCCTCTTCACCCACTCCCACTCCGATCACTTGATGGGCCTCGACGACATCCGCCCGTTCAATTTCCGGCAGCGCGAGCCGGTGCATGCGTTCGCGAACGAGCTGACGGCGAAAGGGATCCGCCGCGCGTTCAGCTACATCTGGGACACCTCCTCGCAGCTCGGCGGCGGCAAGCCGCAACTCGAGCTGCACGAGGTCGAGGCGCCGTTCACGCACGACGGCATCGACATCATCCCGATCCCGGTCGATCACGGCGATTGGACGATCCTCGGCTACCGCATCGGCGCCTTCGCCTACATCACCGACACCAACGGCATCCCACCCGCATCGATGAAACTGCTCGAAGGAGTCGAGGTCCTCGCCCTCGACGGCCTGCGCGTCGCGCCGCGCCACTCCACGCATTTCGTCGTCAGCGAAGCGGTCGAATGCGCGCAGCAGATCGGCGCACGCGAGACCTGGCTCATTCACCTCGCCCACGAAGTCGAGCACAACGAAGTCGAGGCCACCCTGCCTCGCGGAATCAAGCTCGCGTACGACGGACTGGTGCTGGAGGTTGAATGAATTTAGAACGCAGAACGCAGAACGCAGAATGAAGAAAGCTTCGCTGTTTTGCGTGTTTCGCTCCTCTTTTCTTCATTCTTCATTCTGCGTTCTGCGTTCTGAATTCATATGAAAAAGATCCCAAAAGCCGGCGCGGTGAACGCCACCGTCACCGCTCCCGCGAGCAAGTCCTACTCCGTCCGCGCGCTGCTCCTCGCCGCGATGGCGGAGGGGACGACCACCGTGACGAACTGCCTCGACGCGGATGACACGCGCTACGCGCTCGAAGCGCTGCGGACGCTCGGCTTCGACATTGGCGGTGCGATTCAGCGCGAGCTCTACATCGGGCCGCGCCGGACGATGTCGGCGAACGAGACGGCGATCTTCGTCGGTAACGCCGGCACGGCCATGCGCTTCTTCACCGGCTGGCTCGCCTTCACGCCGGGACGCTTTCTGCTGCGCGGTGAAGAGCGGATGCACGAGCGGCCGATCGGCGATCTCGTGGCGGTGCTCCAGCAGCTCGAAGCGGAAGTGGAGTACGTCGAGAAAGAGGGCTATCCACCGTTGCGCATCCGCGGCAAAAAAATGCGCGGCGGCTTCGATGTGACGATCTCCGCGGAAACGTCGAGTCAGTTCGTTTCGGCGCTGATGATTGGCGGCGCGACGTTGCGCGACGGCATCACGCTGCGCATCTCGACGCTCGCCTCCGGCCCGTACATCGACATCACCGCCGACATCCTGCAGACGTTCGGCGCGAACGTGACCCGCGACGGCAACGTGATCAACGTCCGCTCCGGCCCGCTCGAGCGCGCCGAGTACCGCGTCGAAGGCGACTACTCCTCCGCGTCCTACTGGTTCGCCGCCGCCGCCGCGACGCGCGGAACGATGCGCGTGCGCGGCCTGTCGGTGCCCACCGCGCAAGGCGACGCCGGCTTTCTCGACATCCTCAGCGCCATGGGCTGCAGCGTCGAAGTCGGAAGCGACGACATTGCCGTCACCGGTCCGGAAACATTGCGCGGCGGCACGTTCGACTGCAACGAGACACCCGACATCGTCCCGACTCTCGCCGCGATCGCGCCGCTTGCATCCTCCCCGGTCGAGATCGTGAACGTCGCCAACCTGCGCGTCAAAGAGTCGGACCGTCTCGCCACCGTCACCTCCGAGCTCCGCCGCCTCGGTGCCACGGTCGAAGAACGCCCCGACTCCCTCCTCATCCAGCCCGGCTGGAGCGACACCCCCGCCAACATCGAAACGCACAACGACCACCGCATCGCCATGGCCTTCGCCATCGCCGGCCTCGGCCGCGGCAACGTGAGCATCGAGAAAGAGCAGGTGGTGACGAAGTCGTATCCGCGGTTTTGGAAGACGTTGGATGAGGTTGCGCGCTGAACGTTGTCAGTTGTCGGTTGTCAGTTGTCGGTTGTCTGTGATGTTTCGGATACGGCGCAGACAACTGACAACCGATCACCGACAACAGTCCGCGCCGCGGACCTGACATAATCACTCCCGCCCATTCAATGGACAGCTGGTTTCTACTACTCGCCTTCCTCTTCGTACTCGCGAACGGTTTCTTCGTTGCTGCCGAGTTCGCGATCGTCAAAGTCCGCTCGACGCAGTTGACGGAGCTCGCCGAGCAGGGGAGCGTGCGCGCGAAGATGGCGCGCAAGCTCACCCGCCATCTCGATGCGTACCTTTCCGCGACCCAGCTCGGCATCACCCTCGCCTCGCTGGCCCTCGGCTGGATCGGCGAGCCGGCCTTTCACCACCTGATCGAGCCGATCTTCCGGCAGTACGGCGCGGAACAGTTCGCACGCACCGCCTCCGCCACGTCGGCGTTCGTGATCATCTCCTTCCTGCATATCGTCCTCGGCGAGCTCGCGCCGAAATCGGTCGCCATCCAGAAATCGGTCGGCACGTCCCTCTGGATCGCACACCCGCTGCACTGGTTTTACGTGATCACCTTTCCGGCGATCTGGTTCCTCAACGGCGTCTCGCGATCGCTGCTCCGCCTGATCGGCATCGAGCCGGCGGGCGAGCACGCGGAGGCGGCACATTCGCCGGAAGAGCTGCGCCTCATCCTGCGCGGCTCCGAGAAAGCCGGCATGCTCTCCGAGGAAAACCGCGAGATCATCGAAGGCGTCTTTCAATTCTCCAAACGAACCGCGCGCCAGATCATGGTGCCGCGCACCGACGTGGTCGTCCTCTCGACCACACGCTCGATCGAAGAGAACCTGGAGAAAATCCGCACCTCGCGCCACACCCGCTACCCGTTGTGTGAAGGCTCGCTCGATCAGACCGTCGGCTTGATTCACGTCAAAGACCTGATGCTCGCGCAGTTGCGCGGGCCGGGGAAGCCGCTGATCGAGCTGAAGCGCGACATTCTCTTCGTGCCCGAGAACAGCACCGTCGATTCGCTGCTCTCGCAGTTCATCGAGCAGAAAACGCACATGGCCGTCGTGCTCGACGAATACGGCGGCGCATCCGGCATCGTGTCTCTCGAGAACATCACCGAGGAGCTGTTCGGGCAGATTCAGGACGAATTCGATCGCGAGCGGCCGGAGATCGAGCCGCTCGGCAACGGCCGGTATCGCGTGCGCGGCGATTATCTGATCGAGGATCTCGCCGACCGTCTGAAGATCCATGTCGGCGATCCGGAAGAAGAAACCGTCGGCGGGTACGTCCAGGCGCGCCTCGGACGCGAGGTCACGCCGGGCGACAAGGTCGAGCTCGGAGATCTGGCGATCAGCGTGCTCGAAGCGGAGCGCTTCCGCGTCCGCTGGGTCATGGTCGTGACGAAAACCCCGCCCGCGACAATCGAAGATGACGCCGCAGACGCAAAAACGGCGGGCTGAGGGCCCGCCGTCTTCGTTGGCTCACGCGTGCGCGCTCGCTTATTTGTGGAAGAGTCCGGTGATTTTGTGAGGCAGGCTCGAAACCATGCGCCAGGCCTTCGTGAACATCCCGGTGTCCTCGTGCTGCTGAGCGACCGCGGTACGTGCGTGGCGGGATTCCTTCAAGATCTCATTCGTTTCCTGAATTCGCATCTAACCTCCTAATGTCTCTGATAGTTGCGAGAGGGGTGCCAAGTTATTAGGCGCGATTGGCGGCACGATCAACCCGGCATCCTGCAGCACGTCGTGCAGCGCCTCGATCACAGCGGCGGGGTCATTTTCGCGAACGATCTCGAGGAGTGGCGGAAAGGTCGTGCCGTCGTGACCGGCGAGCTCGGCGGAGGCGAGCGCGCTCAGCTCGCGGCGGATGAGCGTCGGCCGGTCGGCGGCCGCGATCGGCTGCGACGGTCGCGCGAGAAACGGATCGGGGACGAACCCGACGTACAGCGGGCCGTCGTTCGACGCGCCGATCGTGTCAATGGTGATCGGCAAGCGGCAGGGGGCGAGCGTCAGCCATTCGGTTGCCGACAGCAGGAGCCGTCCCGCGTCGAGCAGTCCGCGCAGCAGCGCTGCAGGAGATTTGTCGGTCGCGCGCGCGAGCTGCTCGCGCAACGACTCGCCGACTTTCACGATCTGCCACAAGCGCCACGCGCCGGCACCACTCGACGCGAGCACGATCGTCCGCGGCGACGAGAACCACCGCTGCGCCGACGAATGGATGCGCGCCCAATCGATGAGCGCGCGGCGGCCGAGCTCCGGATTCGCGTAACTCGCCCTGGCCGGCGATTGAAACCGCCACCGCCCCGCCTCGCCGATCCAGTCTCCATGCTGCGTCTGCCGCGGCACGAACGGCGTCGCACACGCGTCGAGCAACAGCACGCGCCCATCGACTGGCGGCCAGATCAAACCGGGCGGAACGTTGTGATCCGGCACCAGCGGCACGTCCGGCTCCACCGCGTCGACCACATGCGCCGGCGTCGACGCCAGCACTGTCGCCTGGAGCGCGTCGGCCACGGCCGAATGGCCCGGCTCGCGCATTTTCAAAAGACCGAGTAATTCATCGCTGCTCTGCACGGGCGGCGGCCCGAGCTCGAGCGCACGTTGACGCAGCAGCTCGCGGACGCGGTCGAGCGCGAGCCGCACCGCGAACACGAACGCTTCGCGCACGCCACGCCCCTCGCGCGCAACCGATTCGAGCACCGCCACACCGCGGTCGGGCATGGCCGCGCGCAATGTGGCCATGTCGACCGCGTTCGCCGCGTCGCGTTTGTTCGCCTGCACGATTGCGCCGACCGGCGGACCCGGCAGCGCGTCGAGCGTGGCGCGCATTTCCGTCATGTACGTGCGCATCGCTTCGATGGAATCAGGCGCACTGTCGCTGACGAACACCACCACGTCTGCCGATTCGAGCAGCGCACGACGTCTGTGCGCGAGCTCGGTCTGTCCCGGAACGCTGACGATCTGACAGCGGATCTGATGGCCTTCGAACAGGCCGCCGGTGTACTCCAGCCAGTCGAAATACAACGTCCGTTCGGCGACCTCGGCGGGGGTGGTCATCGGGCGCGCCAGACTCGCTGACAGCGCCCTCAGACTGGTTGTTTTCCCCGCCTCGGGCGGACCGTCGTAAACGATGCGGACGACCACCGCGTTCTGTTCGACGTCGAGAACCGCCAAGATCGTCTCCGGCTCAGTGCAGCGCGGCCACGTGCTTGTTGACGGCGTTGCGCACGATCGCCAGGTTCGTGCTCGCGCGGTCGGCCGCCAGATAGAGGAACGTATGGCCGCCCGGGAAAAGCTTGATCAGGTGGAGCTGATCGCCCAGCGTCAGCAGCACGTCTTCGAGCGTGGTCTTGAGGCCGAGCGCCTTGACGATCTTCAGCTTCTGTTTGACGAGCTCACTGTTGTACGCGCTGGCGACGGCGAGGTCGAAGTCCGACCGGGCCGAGCGCGCGGCCAGCGTCATTCCGGATTCGAGGTCGACCACCGACGCTGCAATGAAACCACCCATTTCGGCTTCGACTTTGTTGATCACTTCTTCGAGCTGCTTTTCAGTACTCATCATTTCCTCCGCTCGTCGCCTCAGGCGATCTGCATGTTCTTTTCGATTTCACTGAGCTGCAGGCGCGCCATTGCGAGATTGGAGCGGCCCTTGTCCAGCACCACATACATGAACAGTGCGTCGTTCTTGGAGCACAGACGGATCAGGTGATACTGCTTGCCGAGCGTGATCAGAATGTCTTCAATGCTGTCGTCGATATTGAGCGACCGCATCGTCTTGTGCTTTGCACGAACAACTTCCGTATTCCCGGCTGCCGCGACTTCGACGTTGAAACCGGCGCTCCCGCCGGCAGCACCGAGCATCATTCCGCTGCTGCTGTCCACTACACATGCGCCGATCGCTCCATCGGTCTGCATGATTTTCTCGAGCGATTCTTTGACGTTTGCCATGCTTTGAAACCCTTTCTGTGACTGACTGCTCATTGAAGGCGTGCGGCGACCCGGTCGACCTGCCGACGGATCACAGCGACATTGAGAACGCTGCTTTGGACGATGACGTAAAGCACGCGGCCGCCGGCGAGTGGCGCGACGAAATGCAATTGATCGCCGATGAAAAGGAAACAATCGAGTAATGCGTCGGCGCGCGACAACGACGTCATTACGGCGGCCTGCCGCCGTAGCATTTCGACGACGTCGGGACCGGCCGCGACGAGATCGTGCTCCGGACGTTGGTATTGCTGCGCGATCAGCGCGCCGTCCGCATTGAACAGTGCGGCCGCACAGAAGCCGGACAATGATTCCGCGAGCTCGGCGCGCGGCGCCTCTACAATGGACGCTTCCTCCGACGCGACACCTTCGTCCATCCTCCGGCAGCCTTCCATCAATACGCTCTGCCACGACGACGCAATGGAGCGCATGGCAGAACGGGCTTCCGGATCGAATGCGAAATGGCCGTTCCGCCACTCCATGAGGCGATAGACCGCCTCTTCGCCGACCAGTGCGCCACATACGGCGTGGGTCATCTCACCGCGCTCGAACCAGATCGTGCCGCGGTCCATACCGCGCCGGATCGTCAATGCGCCGTCGGCCATTGCGACGGTGTAGATCTGAATGAGATCCGGAAGCAGCGGCAGCGAGATTGCGCCGGAGAATCCATCCTGCCGCTGCAGCAGCTCCACGTCGCCGCCGCTCTCCGGAGCAGCCGCGGACGACTGTGGCGGTTCGTCGTTCAGAAAGTCGCCGGTACGTACAGCCATGAGATTCACAGTAGTTGTTTGCTCGTTGGAAATGATTTGGAGACACGTCCGTCACAGTGGCGATCTTTCGCCAGTATGGTTGGGGTTTTCGGAACAATTGCTGGGCTGCGGACCCGGCTTACACAGTACGAAGAAGCATCGCGCCGGGTTCGTGCAGCTCGGTCTTATCCGACGCGGCCTGTTCCTACATCGCGGCGCGCTCTTATGGACGTGCATCGCGATGGCCGCATTACGGACTATGCCGATTACGTTTGGATTACAGAAAACACGCAACGGGTCGGGGTGAGGAATTGCGTACGGTGCGGCTTCGCGCACAAACAAAAAGGACAGACGCCGGGCGCCTGTCCTTCAGAGGATGAAGCTTGAATTGCGAATTACTGGCGAAGGCGGATGACTGCCGTCTCGACCAGCTTGTCGCCGGGGAGACCGCTCTGCCACGCGGTCGCGCGAACCTCGCCGGTCTCGCGCATCGTGCCGAAGGCGGTGCGGACGCGGAAGCGGATCGCGGAGCGCTCCGTCGGCTGAATGTTGCCGAAAGTGAAACGGTACGTATTCGAGCCGGCCGTGTGCATCACGTTCACGCCGCGGTCGTTGGTCTGATCGAGCACCACCAGCTGCGGCGGCAATTCAACCTCGAGCAAAACGTCCTGCACGTTGTTCACACCGACGTTGCTGACCGTGATGTCGAGGTTGTCGACACCTTCGTTCGGGAGGTCGGTCGGATGGGCGATGTTCAGCTTCAGGATCTGACCGCGCGACGTGACGGCCACACCGCTCGATTTGCAGGCGCTCGCCGACAGCAGGGCAATCGCGCAGATCGCCACCACGGCCATGGACATGTATTTGTTGTTGCGATTCATTCGTAAGTCTCCTTTGAAGTCGGTACTGCGGGAAAGTTATTTAGCAAGGCGCAGGCCGGTTCGGCGAGGCGGGCGCGGCTTTTTGTTGTCGGTTGTCGGTTGTCGCTTGTCTGTTGTCAGTTGTCGGTTGTCAGTTGTCTGTCGTTCGACGGCTGGCGAGCCACGTGTCGTGCGCCGCTAGCCGAGAAACCCCAGACAACCGACAACTGACAACCGACAACCCATTCGCAGGCGAGCCACGCATCCTGAGCCGCCAGCCGAGGAACCGCAGACAACCGACAACTGACAACCGACAACTCATGCACAGCAACAAATTTGCAATACGCTCCCCCCGCATGACTTACTTCATCGGCGTCGACGGCGGCGCATCGAAAACGGCGGCGCTGGTGGTCGACGAAAAAGGGGAGCAGCTCGGGCGCGGTCTCGCAGGCGGCTCGAATCATCTGCGGGTCGGCATCGAGACGGCCACGCGCAACATCGAGCGGGCGGTCAACATCGCTCTGGTCGAGGCCGGCATCGCGATCCGTAATGTCGAGTACGCCTACTGCGGCATCGCCGGCTCCGACCATCCTCACCATCGCCAGAACGTCATCGACGCGCTGAAGATCTTTTTCCCGCGCGGCAACTTCATCGTCGATACCGACGCGCGCATCGCGCTCACCGGCGCGGTCGGCTTCGGTCCCGGCATCGTCATCATCTCCGGCACCGGCTCCGTCGCCTTCGGGCGCAACACGGACGGCGAGGAGTCGCGCGCCGGCGGCTGGGGCCCGACCCTTGGCGACGAGGGGAGCGGCTTCTGGATCGCGCGCGAAGGGCTCTCCGCCATCGTCCGCGCGCATGACGGCCGCGGCTTCTCGACGCAGATGACCGGCCTCCTCTGCGACGAATACGACATGTGCAGCCCGGACGAGCTGCCGCGGTTCGTTTACGCCGCGACCACGCACGTCGACGACATCGCGCGCTACGGCAAGCTCGTGATCAATGCCGCGCAGACCGGGGACGCCGTTGCGCACGAGATCCTCGCGCGCGGAGGCTCGGAGCTCGCCGAGTGCGTCCTCGCCATCGCGCGCAAGCTGCACATGACCGACAGCGAGTTTCCGGTCGCGTATGTCGGCGGCGCGTTCAACGCGGGCGAGCTGCTCCTCAACCCGATGCGGCTGCGGCTGCTGCGCGACGCGCCGGGGGCCTCGCTCCTCCCACCGAAACACAGTCCGGTGGAAGGAGCGGCCATGATGGCAATGCACGCGGCGGAAATGCCGCGCGCGGGGCGGGCTTAGAAGCTCAGGCCGATGCCGGCCGAAATGATGATCGGGCTGACGTCGAAACGGCCTTCCGTTGCACCGCCACCCGCGACATTGACGGCGGTCGCATTCGCCTCGAGCGGAATGTACTTCGCGTCGATGACGCCGCGGATCCGCCCGCCGAGGCGGATGCCGATGCCGGCGTTGATCGCGAAGCCGACGTCGTCCTCGATGTCGATCCGGTCGAGATTGCTCACACCCTGCGTCTCGAAGTCATCGAAGAGCACGTACGCCGCGCCACCGCCGACGTACGGGTCGATGAACCCATTCGGCGCGAAGTGAAACTGCAGCACCGCCGTGACCGGCATCATGTCGACGTCACCGGTGAACCCGCCGACCGAACGACGCCGTCCGGTCGCCTCGGCGCTCACATTCGCGATCGCGAACTCGGCCGAGATGCGGTCGCCGAAGAAGACGTTCGCCGACGCGCCGTACCCGGTCGCGGCATCGTCAAAGTCGAACTCCGTCTCGGAGACGTCTTCAAATTCACCGGCGCCGGTCGGATCCATCCAGACGTAGTTCACACCGAGGTCGAACGAACGCTGCGCATAAATAGGGGTGGAAAGAGAGAGAGCAAGAAGTGCTGCGACTGCGTATCTCATGCTGGCCGTGCTGGCAGTACGAGTGCCAACACTGGCGGGCGGGACGGTGTTGGTTCCTCGGGTTCCTCGGTTCCTCGGTTCCTCGGTTCCTCGGAGTTCCTCGGGTTCCTCGGAGTTCCTCGGAGTTCCTCGGAGTTCCTCG
>DASVRB010000187.1:0-32717 GCA_036388835.1 Thermoanaerobaculia bacterium
CGATCGTGATCGCGCCCGCGTTCACCTGCGGTTCCGCGGCCTCGCCGAGCAGCGGCTCGCGCTCCGCGGCCGGCGAGGGCGTTGGACCGCTGTGCATGATCTCGCCGCCGTACTCCCCTGCCCCCGGCCCGAGCTCCACGTGGTAATCGGCGCCGGCGATGATGGTCGGATCGTGCTCGACCACGATCACCGTATTTCCGGCGTTCCGCAGCCGCCGCAGGACGGAGAGCAGGCGTTCGCTGTCGCGCGCGTGCAGTCCGACCGTCGGCTCATCGATCACGTACATCGTCTCGGTGAGCGAGCTGCCGAGGGCCGCGGCCAGGTTGATGCGCTGCGACTCGCCGCCTGACAGCGTGCGCGTCTGGCGGTCGAGGGTGAGGTACGAGAGGCCGACCTCATCGAGGTAGACCAGGCGGTTCACGATCTCGCGGCGGAGGTGTCCAGCCATCGCCTCTTCCTGCTTCGCGAGCGGGAGAAACTCCCAGAAGCGGCGCGCCGTCTTCACGTCCATCGCGAACAGCGCACCGATCGCCAGATCGCGGAACTTCACGTGATTCACCACGTGCTTGAGGCGTGAGCCGTGGCACTCAGGGCATGGTTCGTAGCTGCGGTATTTCGCGAGCTTCACCCGCACGTGGATCTTGTATTTCTTCGTCTCCAGCCACTCGAAGAAGCCCTTGATGCCGTACCACTTTCCCTTGCCTTCATAGAGCAGCTTCCACTCCGCTTCGGTGAGGTCTTTGATCGGCACGTCGCGGCGCAGGTTGTACTTTGCGGCCGCTTTCTCAAGGTCTTCGTAGCAGTCTTCGTAACCGGCCGAGTTCCACGGCGCGACCGGCAGCTCGTCGAGCCGCAGCTCGCGATTCGGAATCACCTTCTCCATGTCGATGCCGATGATCCGGCCGTAGCCCTGGCAGTGCGTGCACGCGCCGAGGGGCGAGTTGAAGGAGAAGAGATGCGGCGTCGGCTCGACGAACTCGGTGCCGCACTTGTTGCACGCAAAGTGGGACGTGAAGCGGTGACTGAGCCAGCCACCCTCGGACTCTTCGAGCACGTTCACGTTGCCCTTCGACAATTCGAACGCCTGCTCGATCGCCTCGGTGATCTGCTGGCGCTTCTCTTCTTCGATGCGAAGGCGCGTGATCACGAGCTCGAACGACGTGAAGTGCTTCGTGTCGAGGTCGTTGATGTCGCGCACCGCCCCTTCGATCCAGACGCGAAAGAAGCCTGCTTTCGTCAGCTGCTCGATCACCACCTCGCGATGATCGACGTCGAAGAACACCGGTGCGACCACGACCGCGCGCTTGCCGCGCAGCGACTCGATGATCTCGCTGGTGATGAACTCGGGATGCTCTTTCTTCACCACCACGCCGCAATCGGGGCACCACGTCTCGCCGCAGTAGGTCATGAAGAGGCGGATGTGATCGGCGAGCTCGGTGGCGGTGGCCACGGTCGAGCGGGCGTTCTTCACCGAGTTCTTCTGCTCGATCGCCAGCGCCGGCAGGATGCCGTCGATCTCATCGACGTCCGGACGATCGATGCGCTCGAGGAACTGCCGCACATACGTCGACATCGATTCGACGAACCGCCGCTGCCCCTCGGCATACAAGGTGTTGAACGCCAGCGACGACTTCCCCGACCCGCTGGGCCCGGTAACGACCGTCAACTGCCGCTGCGGAATCTCGACCGAAACGTTCTTGAGGTTGTGCGTGCGCGCGCCGCGAATCGAAATCGTGCGTGAGGCCATGAGGAACTGAAAACGCCGGAGAGGGCGGGAGTGTTCCTCGGAGGTCGGCTGGACTTCAGGTGCGAACGACCGGTCGCCGCTTCCCCGTCATCCTGAGCGTAGCGAAGGATCTCAAAATGCGACGACCGGCGCCTGTTGCTGCGGTCGTCGTGGCTGAGATCCTTCGCTGACGCTCAGGATGACGGAACGAGCAGGTGCGGGCGCGTTGCGCCCTACATCCTGATGCCGTGGCGCTGGTAGAAGTTGTAATCGCCCAGCCGCGATTGGAGCTTCTCGACGACCTCCTGCGGGATGCGGACCTCGTCGGCGGCGACGTTCATCTCCACCTGACGGATGTTGCGCATGCCGGGGATGGTGGTGGAGACGGCGTCGTTGGCCAGGACGAAGCGCAGCGCGCCCTCCGCGAGTGCGCGCGCGGTTCCGCCGATGATCGACTTCGCCTCGTCGACGCGCGGGAGGACTTCTTCGAGACGTTTCGGTGTCAGGAAGTTCTGGCGCACGTCGTCACCGGAAAAAACGGTGTCGGGGCGGTACTTGCCGCTGAGCAGCCCGGATGCGAGCGGAACGCGCGCGATGATTCCGTAGCCCTTCTGCTTCGCGAGCGGAAAGAGCTCTTTCGCCGGCGCCTGGTTGAGGACGTTGTAGAGCACCTGCAGTGAATAGCCCCACCCGTTCTTGACGATCTCCAACCCTTCCTCGGGCGTCGTGACGGAGACGCCCCAGAAGCGGATTTTTCCTGCTTCCTGCAGACGGTCCATCGCTTCATGGATGTCGTCGCGGCGCAGCTCGTCGAGCGTCGGATTGTGCAGTTGATAGAGGTCGATGTAGTCGGTGCGCAGCCGCTTCAGCGAGCCGTCGACGGCGTGCAGCATGTGCGTGCGCGAAAAATCTTTGCGGAGCTTCCCTTCCGCATCGCGCGACACGCCGCCTTTCGTCGCGATGACCACTTCCTGCCGTTTGCGCGACAGCACGATGCCGAGGAGCGATTCGCTGCGTCCGAAGCCATACGAATCGGCCGTGTCGAAGAACGTGACGCCGAGCTCGCGCGCCCGCCGGATCGCCGAGAGCGACTCGTCATCGCTCGTCCTCCCCCACCCGAACGGCGTCCCCGCAGCAGCGGCCGGCCCGCCAATCGCCCACCCGCCAAATCCGATGTCGCTGACGGTGATGCCGGTGTTTCCGAGCTTGCGGTAATGCACGGCGGGCATTGTAGCCGGGCAGATACGCGGCGCCGCCGCTTCTCAAACGCGTAGCTGGCGTACTTCTTTGATCGCCGGCATCACGCGCAGTGCGGTGAGGGCGTCGCTGCTGAGCGGAGAGTCGATGGTGATGATGGCCATGGCGGTGCCGCCGCTTTCGCTGCGGGCGAGGTTGTACTCGGCGATGTTGACTTCGTGGTCGCCGAGGGTCGTGCCGACGCGGCCGACGACGCCGGGGACGTCGCGGTTGAGGATGTAGAGGATGTGGCCTTCCGGGTTGAACTCGACGCGGTAGTTGTTGACCGAGACGATGCGCTGGTTGCGCTCGTGAAAGACGGTGCCGGAAACGGAGATCTCTTCGGTCGACGACGAGGCGCGGAACGTCAGGAGGTTCGCGTAGTCGCGCGGCATCGGATGCGTGGTCGAGCTGATGGCGATGCCGCGCGTCTGCGCGAGCTGCTCGGCGTTGACGAAGTTCACCGACTCGGCGAGATGCGGCGTGAGGAGGCCTTTGAGCGACGCGACGGAGAGGATCTTGATCAGCCGCTCTTCGACGCCCCACAACTCGATCTGGGCGCGCGTGACCGGGCTGTTCATCACCTGCGCGGCGAAGAGGCCGAGCTTCTCGGCGAGCTTGATCAGCGGCTTGGCGTCGGCGTCGCCGGTGCCTTCGAACGGCAGGTTCACCGCGGAAACGAAGATCGAGCCGCGCAGCGCTTCGATGACCATTTCCGAGGTCTGCACCGCCACACGATCCTGCGCCTCGATCGTGTTCGCGCCGATGTGCGGCGAGAGGATGATGTTCTTTGCGTTGAGCAGCGGATGATCCTGCGACGGTGGCTCGTCGACGTAGACGTCGACCGCGGCCCCCGCGACTTTGCCGCTGTTCAAGGCATCGGCGAGCGCCTGCTCGTCGTAGATGCCGCCGCGCGCGATGTTGAGGACGATCACGCCGTCCTTCATTTTCGCCAGCTCTTCACGATTGATCATGCCGCGCGTCTCTTCCGTCGACGGCGTGTGCACGGTGATGACGTCGGCCTGCGCGAGCAGTTGATCGAGCGACACTTTGGTCGCCCCGACTTTGTCGAAGACGGTGTCGGCGATGTGCGGATCGTGCGCGATGACGCGCATGCCGAAGCCGCGCGCGCGGACGGTCACACGCGTGCCGATGCGGCCGAGCCCGATCACGCCGAGGGTCTTGCCGTCGAGCTCCGTGCCCATGAACTTCGAGCGCGTCCACTCGCCGCGCTTCACGCTCGCATGCGCCTCGGGGATGTTGCGGCAGAGCGCGAGCAGCATGGCCATGGTGTGCTCGGTGGCCGACATGATGTTCGCGGTCGGCGCGTTGATGACCAGGATGCCGCGCCGCGTGCACGCATCGACGTCGACGTTGTCCAGCCCCACTCCCGCGCGCCCGACGATGCGCAGCCGCGTGCCGGCATTCACGAGCTCCGGAGTGACCGCCGTCCCGCTGCGCGTGATCAGCGCATCCGACTCCGCCACCGCCGCCAGCAGCTCCTCCCCCTTCAACCCCGCGCGGTAATCGAGCTCGACGTCCTCCGCCGCGCGAAGAATGTCGAGACCCGATTCAGCAATGGTGTCGGTGACGAGGACTTTGAACATTCGGGGATTCTATGGCCGCGCGCGACCGCGCGGCGTTGTCGGTTATCGGTTGTCAGTTGTCCGCGGCGTGCCGCACGGCGCAGCAGCACAGACAACCGACAACTGACAACCGACAACGGCTCCGGAACTATCCCCTCGCCACCTCATCCAGCACATCCAGCATCGCTTCGAGATCGGCGATCGAGATGTCGCCCATGTGGCCGATGCGGAAGGTGGTGTCTTTCCATTGGCCGTAGCCGCCGCCGAGGGTGAAGCCGCGGGATTTCATCTCCGCGCGGATGGCCTCGGGGGGGAGCGTCGGGACGAGCGTGGTGACGGTTGCGGAGGCGTGCGTCGGATCGGCGGCGGCCACTTTCGCGTAGCGCGCGGAGCGGCGGTGCGTGATCTCGCGCATGCGGCGGTGGCGCTCGAAGCGGGCCTCGAGGCCTTCACCGCGAATGATGTGATCGAGCTGCGCGGCGAGCGCGTGAAAGTGCGGGATCGACGGCGTCGAAGGGACGCTGTCCTCGGCGGCCTTGTCGCGGTACGCGAGAAAGTCAAAGTACGTCCCGCGATACGGATGCTTGCGCGCGCGGGCGAGCGCCTGATCGGAGACCGCGGCCACCGTGATGCCGGGCGGGAGGGCGATGCATTTCTGCACGCTGGCGAGGCAGACGTCGGCGCCCCAGCCGTCGAACTCGACCGGGATGCCGCCGAGGGAGGAGACCGCGTCGACGAGCACGAGCGCGTCCGGCGCCTCGTCGCGAACCACCGCCGCGAGCGCGGCCACGTCGTTCGTGACGCCGGTCGACGTCTCGTTGTGCGTGATCGTCACCGCGTCGTAATGCGCGCGGTGATGGCGCGCCAGGTGATCGGCGAGCGTGTCGGGATCGATCGCGTTGCCCCAGCCGGCGTCGAGGCGATCGACCTCGTAGCCGAGCGATTCGGCGATGTTGTACCAGCGCTCGGAGAACGCACCGCAGGTCGTGACCAGCACGCGCTGCTTCACGCAGTTCTCGAGCGCCGCCTGCAGCACGCCGGTGCCGGAGGACGTGATCACGAACGTGCTCTGGCGCGTCGCGAACAGCGTCTTGAGGTCGGCGTTGATGCGGTGGAAGAGCTCTTTGAACTCCGGACTGCGGTGGCCGATCATCGGCCGCGTCATCTGCTGCAGGATCTCGGGGCGGACCCAGGTCGGGCCGGGAACGAAGTAGCGTGCCTCGTTGCTCATGACTCGAGAAGGTACGGTAGCACGGCGCGCATGGTTGGTTCGGTCACGTAAATGTCGGCACCCGCTTCCACTTTCTCGCGCCGCGCCACGCCGCCGAATCCGATGAAGCGGGTGACCGCCGGCTTCGTCTCGAGGTCGCTCACGCCGTCGCCGACGAACGCCGACTTTCCTTTCGAGCGCGCCAGGATCGCGTGCACGACCAGCTCCTTCCCGCCGACGCGCGTGAGCAGCGACCGGCGATCGAAATCGCGATACGCGCCGTCCTCATCGAACTGGAGCGCGACCGCATGCACCGCGCGCGGCGCGATGTTGAGTTTTGCGGCGAGCGGTGCAATGGCTTGCGCAATGCCGGCGGTGACGAGATGCACGTCCGCGCCAGCCTCCTGCAACGCCGCGATCGTTTCGGCTGCGCCGTCGACGAGCGATTCGCAATAGCGCGCGCCGAGCGCTTCGACATCGGCACGCGACGGCTTGATCACGTCGAGCCGCCGTCCGTAAACCTCATCGAGAGCGAGCTCCCCATTCATCGCCGCCTCGGTGAGCCGGACGATTTCGGGATTGCCGTTCGCGAGCACGTCGATCCCCTCGATCGTGACGAGCGTCGAGTCGACGTCGAAAAAGATGAAGCGGTAGGCAGTGCGGGTCATTTTTTACGTGTCATCCCGTGTCGCGGAGACGACACGGGATCCCCTGCGGCCGGGCGATGGCGTTGCTCGTCGGAGGGGGATTCCGCGCCGTCTGCGCGCCGCGGAATGACACCAGAACCATGCACGATCTTCATGAGGTCCGCGAATTTCTCAAGAAAGTGGTCCGGCTCCGCGGCCGCGAGCTGTTCGCGCGTCGACGAGCCGGTCGGGACGACGGCGACGTCGATGCCGCTGTTGCGGGCGGCGCGCACGTCGATCGGCATGTCGCCGACGAACAACGTCACCTCGCGCTCGCACTGCACCGACTCCATCGTCACCGCGAGGTGTTTCGCGTCCGGCTTCCGCGCGCCGGCGAGGTCGGGTCCGACGATGGCGCGGAAGTGCCGCGAAAGATCGAGAAAATCGAGGATTTTCTTTGAAAAAACCGTTGGCTTGTTCGTGCAGACCGCCATCTCCACGCCGAGGGCGGACAGCTCCTCGAGCGTCACTCCGACGTCTTCGAGGATGCGCGATTCGGCGCAGCAGACTTCGTCGTAGCGCGCTTCGAACGCTTCGACGATGTCGCGCGAGACGACCGGCCGTTCGAAGGCGCGCTGCAGGAGCAGCTCCACGCCGTCGCCGACGAATTCGCGAATGCGGAGCGAGCTCAAGTCGTCCAGCCCTTCGCTCCTGCGCGCGTGATTCACCGCCTCGGCCAGCGCGGCGTACGAATCGACGAGCGTGCCGTCGAGGTCGAACAGCACCGCCCGGTAGCGAAGCGCGTCGCTCATCACGCGCGCCATGTGAGGTCCGTCTCCTTCATCAGTTCGGATGGTCGTCTGTTGCGTGCGGCGTGCCGTCGGATAGTAAACAGCCGCGTCTGCTGCGTGCTGCGGGATTTCACGCCCGTTGTACGACCACGGCCGTCCAGTCGTCACTGAGTCCGTCATCGACGCTGGCGCGAACGCGATCGAGAAAGCCGTCCAGCCACGCCGCGACGATGCTGGAGCGAGTGGTTTGCAGCGCGCCCTCCCCCGTTGGAAATCCGCCCGCGGCGCATTCGCGCAGAATCGCCTCGGTGCGCTCGTAGCCGAGGGGCTCACCTTTGACCGGCGCCTCGGTGATGCCATCGGAGACGAACACGAGCCGCTCGTCCGCTTCGAGGCGCGTCTTCAACACCACGTACGCGGCGTTCGCTTTCAAGCCGAGTGGGAGACGCTCGCCGCTGCTGGCGAGCGGGCGAACGCCGCGCGAAGAGACGACGTACGGCTCCGGAAATCCGGCGTTCACGAGCTCCAGCGTTCCGTCGTGCGGCTGAAGGCGCGCGTATGCGAGCGCGACGAACTCGCGGCGGCCGAGCTCGTGCACCAGCTTCTCGTTGAGGATGGCCATCGCGCGCTCCGCCCCCTCACGCGCGACGAACGGCAGCACCGCTTTCACGGACGCCATGATCAGACTCGCGCCGATCCCCTTTCCGGCGACGTCGGCGACCACGATCACCACCGAGCCGTCTTCGAGCGGCACCACGTCGTAAAAATCGCCGGCCACGAATTCCGCCGGCAGATTGCGCGCCGCGACGGTGAAGCCTTCGCCGTCGATCTCCATCGGCGGCAGCAGCCGCGTCTGGATGGCGCGCGCGAGCTCGAGCTCTTTCTCCGCCCACTCGCGCTGCTTGAGTTGCTCCATGGTCCGTTCGAGCCGCCGCTGCAACAGCTCGTACGCGTAGAACGAGAGGCCGACCACCACCGTGATCGTGCCGGTGATGGCCGTCGAAAAGGCCCAGTTCCCGCGGATCAGCACGCGGAACGGAATGCCGAAACCGAAGATGGCCGCGGAGAGGCTCATCCCGACCAGCCAGCCGGCGAGGCCGCCGATCAGAAACTCGAGCGCCTTCGCCGGAAGCTGCCAGCGCTGTGGCAGCCGCTCGATCACGCGCCTGTCGAGGAGCCGCTCGAGGAGGGTGATGCAGTTCGAGATGCAGATGCCGGTGAGCGCGCCGCCGGCCAGGATGCGCAGAGCTCGCTCCGGCTGCGCGACGGCGTAGAAGCTCGCGAACAGAACGCCGAGCGCCGTGCCGATCAGAAGCGAAAACAGGAACGGACGGGCGCGCATCGATTTCATCGTATACGGCCACCAGCGTTTAGCGTTTTGGAACGAGGGCGGTGTTGCGGCGGTTCTATGCTCGTTGACTCACGCCATGCGCAAAACTCTGGTTGCGGTCCTGCTCGCACTCTCCACCATCGCGTTTGCGCAGGAGCAGGCGCCCGCGCCCGACATCACGATCGCGGTCGAGCCGCTCGGCGACGGGGACAACGGGGTCGTCGCGCGCGTCTCCTTCCGCTTCGCGCAGCCGGGCGAGGTCGGGCCCGACTCGCCGCTCTTCCTGCAGGGGTCGTTCATGCAGAACGGCCAGGTGCTCCGCAATTTCCGCTATCCGGTTCTGCAGGGCACGGAGCTCACCTCGGTGCAGACGTTCGCGCCGGGCGAGACGGAGATCGAAGTGCGGCTGATCATGCCGGTTGAAGAAGGGGCGCCGGTGATCATCGGCAAGAGCACGCAGAAGTTCACGCTCGCCGCCACCGGCAAGCCGTACGTCGCGACTGAAGAAGATGGCGCCGAGGCCGTGCTCGCCGAGGGAGTGGTGCCGGAGACCGTCGGCGCGGTGAAAATTCGCGCGCCGCGGCGCGATCTCGCCCCGAACCTCTTCAACGTCGTCGTCGATGTTCTCCCGCCGGTGCAGCGCGTCGAGTTCTGGGTCGAAGGGAAGAAAGTGATGGCGCGCAACGCGCCGCCGTACACGGCCGAGCTCGACCTCGGCAAGCTGCCGAAGCGCGTCGAGGTCAAAGCGATCGGCTACGACGCGCGCAACCGTTACGTCGACGCCGACGCCTTCGTCGTCAACGAGCGCGACACGCAGCTCGAAGTGAAGATCACGCGCACCGTCACACCGGACGGCGTGTCGCACTTCAAGCTGAGCGTGCAGAACCCAAAAGGAAACGCGCTCAAAAACGTGGTCCTGTTCGCCGGCGACCAGAAGCTGCACGAGTGGACGCGGCCGCCGTACGCGATCAGCATCCCGACCGCGCGCCTCGCCGGCCAGGAGTTCGTCCGCGCTTCGGCGCTCGACGACACCGGTTACGAAGCGAGCGACCTGCTCTTCCTCACCGGCGACCGCTACATCGAAGAGATCGAAGTGAATCTCGTCGAGCTGCCGGTCTCGGTGACCGGCGCCGAGGGGCAGCCGCTCGGCGATCTGCAGCAGGGCAACTTCACGGTGCTCGAGAACGGCAAGGCGCAGAAGATCTCGAGCTTCAACTTCGCGGCAAACCTCCCGATCTCCGTCGGTGTGCTGCTCGATCATTCCGGCAGCATGGAAAAGCGGATGGAGGATGCGAAGAAGGCGGCGGTCGATTTCTTCAAGAGCATCATCAAAACGAACGACCGCGCCTTCATCGCCGCGTTCGCCTCCGATCCGACACGCAACGCGCCGTTCGTCTCCAGCGTGGCGACGCTCGAAGCGCAGGTCAGTGCGATTCCGCAGGCGGGCGGCGGCACCGCGCTGTACGACGCGATCGTCACCGGCCTCTATCGTTTCCGCAACGTGCAGGGACGGAAGGCGCTGATCGTCATCACCGACGGCGACGACACCACCTCGCGCCTGAATTACGACGACATGCTGACGTACGCGCGTGCTTCGCGCGTCCCGCTCTACTTCATCGGCATCGGCATGAGCGGTCCGGCGGGGCTCGGCGGCAGCGGCAAGATGCGCTCGCTCGCGGCGGAGACCGGCGGCGTCGCGTACATGATTCGCGGAACGGACCAGCTCCGCGCGACGTACGAACAGTTGGAGCGCGATCTCCGCTCGCAGTACCTCCTCAGCTATCACGCCGAGAGCTCGAAGAAAGATCAGGCGTACCGAACGATCGAAGTAAAGGTGGACCGATCCGATGCGAAAGTACGCACGATTCGCGGCTATATTCCTTAGCCTCGCCGCGCTTCCGATGGCGGCGGCCGATCTGCGCACGGTCAAAGAGACGGCGCAGATTGCGTCGGCGTTTCCGGCGCGTGCGCAGCTCCGCGTGCTGAACGTTTGGGCGATGTGGTGCATCCCGTGTGTGGCCGAGATGCCGGACCTCCGCGCGATCGACGACGCCTTCGGGCCTGAGCTCGCAATCACCGGCGTGTCGCTCGACGACATGCTGCCGAATGCCGATCGCGCAAAGACGGCGTCGTTTCTCGACAAGCAGAAGATCGCGTTCCCGAACCTCTACTACACCGGCAATCCCGACGATCTCGCGGAGCACCTGAAGTTCGACGGCGAGATCCCGGTGACGATCGTCTACGACCGCGACGGCAAAGAACTGTGGCGCCACTCCGGCCGCCTCAAACGAGACGAAACGATCGCGCGGCTGCGCGAAATGATCGCGAGGACGAAATGAAGAAGCTTGCAGTGGTGATGCTGATGCTGATCGCAACGCTGGCGCTCGCGGAGCAGCCGGCGACGGTTGCACAGGAGCTCGCGAGCGGCGCGAAGGCGCCGGCGTTCTCGCTGGTGAACGCGACGGATGGACAGACCGTCGCGATGACGCCGGACGACGGCAAGCTGAAGGTCGTGATCTTCACGTGCAATCAGTGCCCGTACGCGAAAGCGTTCGAGCCGCGCCTGATCGAGATCGCCAATCGCTTCGGCCACAAAGGCGTCCGCTTTTACGCCGTGAATCCGAATGACGAAACGAAGTTCGCCGAGGAGACGCTGGAGAACATGAAGGCACGCGCGGTCGCGGAGGAGTATCCGTTCCCGTATCTCAAAGACGGCGACAGCAAAGTCGCCCGCGCATACGGCGCGCGCGTCACCCCGCACGCGTTTCTCATCGACGGCGAAGGCGTGATCCGCTACCGCGGCTACATCGACGACTCCGCAAAGCCCGCCGATCGCAAGAGCGAAGGCCTGATCAACGCCATGAACGCCCTCATGTCCGGCCGCGACATCGCCACCGCCGAAACCCGCGCCTTCGGCTGCTCGATCAAGTGGAAGAGCTAAGGATATGGAGTGCGGCGACGCCAGTCGCCGCTTTCATTCCGTAGGCGATGCCGTTCCGTCTTGCGAGTGAAAGCGGCGACTAGCGTCGCCGCACTCCAAAAGAGCTACAGCGACGCAAGTCGCCGCTTTCACTCCGTAGGCGATACCGCTCCGTAGTCGTCGTACACCGCCACACGATCGATCTTGAGCGACGCGACCGTCTGCACGAACGCGCGTCGCGCCGACCTCTCGAACCACGACGCAGAACACCACCGGTACTTCGTTGCATCAGTCACCAATTGATGGTGCACCGCGTTCTCATGCGTGTGTGTCGCGGAACTGGTACCAGACCTTTCTTCCCTGCGTGCCGTCACGCCGGTTCAGGTCGAGTGCTGATTCCTTGTGAAATGCATTCAGCATGCGACGAACAAGATCGCCGTCGTCGGCCGAAAGGACGAGATGGTAGTGATTGGACAATTTGGTGAGCCGCGGCGCAAGCCGCGGCCGGGGGCGGAGGCTGGCGCCTCCTGAAGAAAGCGGTGGTTGACGCCACCGCACTTCAAACCGGCGGGCTAAGAGCCCGCCGCTCCACCACGCCGGCCGTCGTGAATCACGCCAAGCTAGTACACCGCCCAACAAGGCTTGGCCAACCAACGCTGCCGGCCGCGCCGGCTGGCATGGGCGCTGCTACTCCGAAATAACGACGGTGGAAACGGGAGGCGAGCTTCCCCCTCGGCAGTATCGAGCTGGTTGCAGACCCTTCCGGACGCATCACAAAACGGGGTTGAACGTTCCCCCGGACGCAACGAGCGACTTACGTCCACCGAAAGGAATGCCGCGGGAGCGTGTCTCGCGGCATTTCCTTTTTGAGACGCAATGCAGACCTTCGATCTGACATGAGCACCATTCGATTGCCCGCCGTCGCAGGTACGTTTTACGAAGGAACAGCCGATCGCCTGCGTGCGCAGGTCGACGCCTGTTTCGCCGCCAATCCGCCCGCTCCGAGCAAGAAAGAGCGGTTCCTCGGCGCGGTCGTGCCGCACGCGGGCCTCGTCTACAGCGGCCATGTCGCCGCCGCGTTTTACGCGCTCGCGGAGCTGCCGAAACGGCTCATCATCCTCTGCCCCAATCACACCGGCGCCGGCCATTTCGCCGCCATCAATCGCGAAGGGGCGTGGCGTACGCCGTTCGGTGACGTCGCGATCGATACGTCGCTCGCCGATGCGCTCGTGGCGCAGACGCCGCTGCTCGCCGACGATGCGAGAGCGCATGCGCGAGAACATTCGCTCGAAGTGCAGTTGCCGTTTCTGCAGCGCCTCCTCGGCGACTTCACCTTCGTCCCCATCTGCCTCGGCGCGCATCGCTATGACGTCGCAGAAGAGATCGGCCGCGCCATCGCGCGCGTGATGAAGAACGAGAGCGACGTCGCCATCCTCGCCAGCTCCGACCTCAATCATTACGAAGACCAGCGCACCACCTTGCGCAAAGACCAGTTGGCGATCGACGAAGTGTTGAAGCGCGATCCGCGCGAGCTCTGGCGCGTGGTCGACGAATACGACGTCACCATGTGCGGCTTCATCCCGACCACCACCATGCTCATCGCCGTCAACGAGCTCGGTGCGAGCAACGCGCGCCTCATCAAGCACGCCACGTCGGGCGACATCAACGGCGATCACCGGCGGGTGGTCGGCTACGCGTCGATTGTGATTAGCTGACGGCGATGCGGATCGTTTTCGCGACAGCCGAGGTTTCGCCGATCGCCAAGACCGGAGGGTTGGGGGACGTGTGCGGCTCATTGCCGAAGGCGCTCGTGAAGCTCGGGCACGACGTCACCCTCTTCATGCCGTACTACCGGCAGGCGCGCCACTGGTTCGAGAGCAAGAAGATCTCGGTGCATCAGGTCATGCCGACCGTGACCATCTCGTGGGCGAACTGGACGTTCGAGGCGACCTTCCTCCGCACCACGTTGCCCGGAACCGACATCCCGCTGATCCTCGTCGCGAACGACTTCTTCTTCGAGCGCGATCAGATTTATCAGGGTGCCGACGGCGTCGACGACTTTCTGCTGCGTTACACCTTCTTCTCGCGCGCGGTCATTCGTGGGTGCGAACTGCTCGACATCGCGCCCGACGTCCTGCACGCGCACGACTGGCACGCGGCGTTGCTGCCGGTTTACCTCCATTCCGGTCTGCGCGCCGTGCCGCAGTTCGCGAGCACCCGCTCCGTCTACACCATCCACAACCTCAACTATCAGGGCGTGGCGGACGCCGACGCGTTCGCAGTCACGGGGCTGCACAGCCGCTATTGGGCGCCCGATGGCGTCGAGCACTTTGGCCAGCTCAATCCGATGAAGGGGGGCATCCTCTTCGCCGACCAGGTCACCACCGTCTCGCCGAATTACGCGCGTGAGGTACAGACCGGCACGCACGGCGCCGGTCTCGATGGCGTACTGCGCGCCGTCGCGTACAAATTTAGCGGCATCCTCAACGGCATCGACGTGGAGGAGTGGAATCCCGCCACCGACCCGCTGCTCTGCGCGCCGTTCGACGAAGACGACCTCGCCGGCAAAGCGAAAAACAAACGCCTCCTGGTCAAAGAGGCCGGCTTCAAATACTCGGCGAAACGGCCGCTCATCGGCGCGGTCTCGCGCATGGTCGACCAGAAAGGCTTCCAGCTCCTGATCCCGGTGCTCGAGCGGCTCATCGGCGCCGGCGCGCAGTTCGCGATCCTCGGCAGCGGCGAGCCGGCGCTCGAGTACGAGCTCACCCGCATCGCCGCGCAGTACCCCGACTCGTGCCGCGTCTGGATCGGCTTCGACAACGCGCTCGCCCATCGCATCTACGCCGGCTGCGACATGCTGATGATGCCGTCGATCTATGAGCCATGCGGCCTCAACCAGATGTACGCCCTGCGCTACGGCACGCTTCCGGTGGTCCGTCTGACCGGCGGCCTCGCGGACACTGTGATCCCTTTTGATGGCACGAACGGCGACGTGGCGAACGGTTTCGGCTTCGTCACGCCGCACCCGCTGGAGCTCTATTTTTCCACCTGGGTGGCGATGCTGAACTTCAAGGACGCGAGCGTCTGGAAGTCATTACGCGCCAACGGGATGGCGGCCGACTTTTCGTGGGACCGCAGCGCCCGCGAATACGACGCGCTGTACCGCCGCGCTTGACACGCATTCAAGCCGTGGCACCTCGGATGCAGTATTCAGACGTGCAAGGGGGACGGCATGATCGAAGTACTCATCGCAATCGCTGGAACACTCCTGTTGATCGCCGCCGGTAACAATGGCCGTCCGGTTCCGGTGCCGGTTCGCACGGATCGCCGCAAACGTTGAACGACGCGTTGAACAAAGCGGACGCGTACGCCGAAAGCTACAACGCGATCGTCGCCATCTGGAGTGATGAAGGAGGGGAAACCCTCGATGACATCGCACTGATGGCGACGATCAACTCGGTCCTCGCCAATCGATTTCCCTACTACTTCTGGACCGGCTTCTATCGCCTCTGCGGCGAGCGCCTGATCGTCGGTCCCTACATCGGCACGGTCGGCTGCCTCCAGATCGAGATCGGCCGCGGCGTCTGCGGCGCCGCCGCGCAGCGCCGCGAAACGATCATCGTTCCCGACGTCCACCAGTTCCCCGGCCACATCGCCTGCGACCCGAACTCGCGCTCCGAGATCGTCGTCCCCGTCTACGACCGCGACGGAGATCTCATCGCCGTCTTCGATGTCGACTCCGACGAACCGAACGCGTTCGATGAAGAAGACGGCCGCGGCATCGAGAAGATCCTCGCGCTCTTCGCGTTTTAGCGTTCTTTTTTCCCGTCGTCCTGAGCGTCAGCGAAGGATCTCAAAATGCGACGGTCGTCGCGGCTGAGATCCTTCGCTTACGCTCAGGATGACGGGGAGGGAAGCGCGTCGCTTTTTGGGAGAGGAAGCACCCCGAGCGCTACTCGTCGAGCATCTTCAGCAACGCGCGCAGCTCCCGCTTCACCTCGTCCAGCGCACCGCTCGGCAGCGGCACCTGTGGAGCGGCGGCCGCTTCGGCCGCCGAAGTGCTCGAAGCTGCAGGAGCCGCCGCAGCTTCATTCGTCTCCTGCTCGAGCTTCTTCTTCGCTCCGGCGATCGTGAAGCCTTCCTTGTACAGAAGGTCTTTGATCCGCAGGATGACGTCGAGCTCGGCGCGCGTGTAGAGGCGCTGGCCGCCGCCGCTTTTGTTGGGGGAAAGGAGAGGGAACTCCGTCTCCCAGTAACGGAGGACGTACGGCTGGAGGTCAGCGAGCTTGCAGACCTCGCCGATCTTGTAGAGCTTCTCCTCTTTTGCGGCCGCACGCGCCATCGGGGGCGATTATAGGGGCGCTACGCGTCGATGTGACGGACGCCGGCCGGCGCTTCGAGGCCCTGCGCGCCCGAGAAGAGACCGACCGCCGCGTCGAACACTTCGTCGACCGAAACGTCGGCCATACAGCGATGGTGCCCGAGGGGGCATTCGCGCTGATAGCAGGGCTGACAGGCCAGCTTCTGACGAACCACGTGCGTCGCGCCCGGAATGACCGTCCGCTCCGGATCGGTGGGGCCGAAAATCGACACCGACGGCACGGCGAGCGCGGTCGCGACGTGCAGCGGACCGCTGTCGTTCGTGATCACGGCCGCGCATTGCGTGATCGCGGCGGCGAGCTCGAGGACGTCGCCGTCGTGGCCGATCATCGGCACGCCGTTGCAGGTCGTGGCGATGCGCTCGGCCTGCTCGCGCTCGCGCGGGCTGGTCAGGAGGACGATGTCGAAGCCTTCGCTGCGCAGGCGCTTGATGACGTCGACGTACGCCTCGTCTCCCCAGTGTTTCGCGCGGCCGTAGAGGCCACCAGGATGGATGCCGATGATGGGGCGATCGAGATGGAGGCCTACGCCGAGGAGGCGCCGGCGGCCGCGCTCGCGAACGGAGGTCGGGAGTTTGATGGTCGGGATGTCGTCGACCACGCGCGGCACGCCGAGGGCGTCGAGGAGAGGCGCGTAATCATCGAGCTGGTGGCCGCGCTTTTCGGGCCGCGGAACGGGGTGCGTCAGAACGATGCGGCGCCAGTCGGTCGGGTAGCCCCAGCGCTCCTCGATGCCAGCCGCGAACGTCACCGCCGCCGCTTTGAACGAATTCGGCAGGATCACGGCGCGGCGGAATCCGCCGGCGCGCAGCGCGGCAATGCGCTGGCGCATGGAGGGCGTCCAGGCGATCACCTGTTTAAAGATGCCGGTCGCTTCGAGCAGGGTCGCGACGTTCGCCGGCGCCGCGACGGCGATGCCGCCCTCGGCGCGAAAGCGATGCTGGAGCGCCTTGAGCGTCGGGAGCGCCAGCACGTTGTCGCCAACCCAGTTGAGGCCGATTACGACCGTTTCACACCGCATTCGTTACTTCGCTTTCTCCCGTCCACTTCCAACGATCGTGCATCCAGAGCCAGAGCTCGGGATGTTCGCGGATCCTCCGCGAGATCACGTCGTTGATGCGCTCGGTCAGCAGCACTGGATCGGTAAATTCAGCGGCACGAATCGGTTGCTCGAACTCGAGTCGATGCCTGAGGCCGTCGGGAATGCAAAAAGCGAACACAATTGTCGCATTGGCACGAATCGCCATCTTCGCCGGCGCCGGCGTGGTCCAGCCGGGCCGGCCGAGGAACGGCACCAGCACCCCCTCGCGCGGAAGCACCGCCTGATCCGGAAGGAGCGCCACCACGCCGTTGTCGGCGAGCCCGCGCAGCAGCGCCCGCGCCGCTTTCCGGCGATCCACGACCTCGGCGCCGGTGCGCTCGCGGAACTTCTGGAGGTCGGCCTCGAGCAGCTCGTTGTCGAGCGGACGGGCCACCGTCAACACGTTCTCGACCGCGGCCATCAGGGCGAGGCCGGCCACTTCCCAGCCGCCCCAGTGCGCGCTGATCAGCACCGTGCCGCTGCCGCGGGCGATCGATTCGTCGAGGAGCTCGCGATTCACCAGCGGGCAGCGCGCCGCCACTTCTTCCAGCGAGAGGTTCTGCATCTGCAGATAGAGCAGCACTTCGCGGCCGAAGTGGCGCCAGCAGGCGTCGAGCGTGCGGCGCAGCTCGCGCGCGCTCTTTTCCGGAAACGCCTCGCGCAGGTTGCGCATCGCCAGCCGGTCGCGCCCGCGCAGCACGCGCGACGCGAATGCGCCGAGGCGGGTGCCCCAGCGGTGCACGCGCTCTTCCGGCATCTTCACCACCGCGCGTGCGCAGAAGCGATACGCCGCGTATTCGATCCGCTGCAGCAGCGCGCCCTTGCGGCGTTTTCGTTTGGCGCGGCGCGCGTCGGGCGGCGCATCGGACGACGGCGCGGCGCTGCCGGCACCTTGCGCCACCCGCAACACCTCGTTCAGCACCTCATCCGGCATGACGAATTCCGCACCAATCGCGACGATCGATCGGTCGTCGATCTTCACCGCATCTTTCTCTGTTGTGACGATCGTCGCCCCGCGCGCGTCGCGTCGAATCGACTCGAGGTCCGCGGCCGTGTAGCGATGGTGATCGGGGAAGCTTCGGCTGCCCGCCACCTCCACCCCCGCCTCGGCGAGCGAAGCGAAGAACTGAGTGTTGTCGGCCAGCCCGGCAAACGCAAACACGCGCTGGCCGCGCAACTGTTCCGGCACGTGCAACACCAGCCGCCGAGGCACGACCAGATCGGCGTCTTCGAGCGCCGAGCGCCCTTCCCGATAAAAGCGCGCCGGCGCGTCGATCACGATGTCGAGATCGCGATGAAGCTGCAGATGCTGGAAGCCGTCATCGAGTACAAATACATCGCACTCATATTGATGCCCATTTTCGTAACGCTCAGAACCGACAAAAACCGCAGCTGTAGTAGAGCGTTTAATCAGGACTGGTTCATCGCCATATTTAGCAGCATCAAGCGAATCAACAATACCGCTATAGTTCCGATCGCCTCGTCCGTACCCGCGCGTCAGCACCGCCACGCGCAGGCCATGCGACCCGAGAAACCGGCAGATCGCGATCACCGCCGGCGTCTTCCCGGTGCCTCCCGCCGCCAGGTTGCCGATGGAGATGACGGGCCGGTGCAGCTTTTTCGCTTTCAGGATGCCGCGGCGATAGAGCGCGCGGCGCGCGCGATTGAGCGCCCGGTATGGCGCGAGGAGCGCGTTCACGCGAGCAACTCGATGATGCGGGCGGCCGTGCGCTGCGACGCGCCGCGGTTCTGCAGGACGGTGTTGCGCGCCCGCTCGCCCCACGCGCGCTGCATGGCCGCGTTGTCGAACATCGCGCCGGCGAAATCGAGCGCCTCGCCCGCGTCGCGCACCTGCACCGCGGCCTCGTTCTTAAGGAAAACGTTCGCGATCTCGCGAAAGTTGTTCATCGACGGACCGAAGCAGACCGGCACCCCCGCCGCCGCCGGCTCGATCGGGTTGTGGCCACCTTTCGGCACCAGCGTGCCGCCGACGAACGCCACCGTCGCGTAACGGTAGATCTTCGCGAGCTCGCCGAACGTGTCGAGCAGCAGCACGTCCGCCGCGCCGTCGTGCGAACCGAGCTCGCTGCGGCGGACGAAGCGGAGATCGGTCGCGCCGAGGAGGCTCGCCACGATCTCGAAGCGCTCCGGCTTGCGCGGCGCGATGATCACGAACGCGTGATGCTCCGCCAGGAAGCGGTCCAGCTCCGGCAGCAGCGCCTCGTCTTCCCCCTCCATCGTCGAGCCGAGGACCACCACCTGGCGGCCGGCGATCAGCGATTCGAGTCGCGGCGCGATCTCGAGCGGCGCGGTGTCGGGCTCGTAATCGAACTTCACGTTGCCGCTCACTTCCACCAGCCCCATCGGCGCACCCATCGAGACGAAACGCTCGCGGTCGGTCTCCTCCCGCGCCAGGATCCGGTCGTACTTGCGCAGCACCGGCCCGATGATCATCCGCAGCGCCCGATACCGAGGAAAGGAGCGGTCGGAGATGCGGCCGTTCGCCAGAATCAGTCGCACGCCGCGCTCGCGGGCGATGCGGGTCACGTTCGGCCAGATCTCGGTCTCCATCGTCGCGAACGCGCGCGGCTGGTGATGGTTGATGAAGCGCCGCACCGCGAACGCAAAGTCGAACGGAAAGTAGGTCACGGTGGCGTCGGGATACAGCCGCCGCGCCTGCGCCTGACCGGTGAGCGTGGTGGTGGTGAAGACGATCGAGGTGTCGGGCCGCTGTTTCAGGATCTCGTCGACGACCGGCCGCGCGGCGAGCGCCTCACCGACCGAGACCGCGTGAATCCAGAGGTCGTGCGTGTCCGCGCGATGTTTGTAGAAGCCCATCCGCGCCGGAAAGTTGACGAGGTACTTGCCGCGGAGGACGCCGGCCAGCAGGAAGAAGGGCAACGCGAGGATGAGTACGAGGTACAGCAGCACCTCGTAGACGACGTACATGGGCGCGAATGATACGACGCGCCTCGCCGACGCCCGTCGCGGGCGGAACCGTAACAAGGATAAGTGTCTGTTCCGCAGACACTTCCGCCTCCGCGCCGGAGCTTCGTTTTTTCGGATCCTTCCGCCGCCGCCGCGGCCTGCCGCGCTCGCCGGAGGATCTTCTCGGTCCCGCTGACGGAGAGATGCAGTTGACTGGCGATCTCCGCGACCGTGTAGCCGTACGCGCGCAGCCAGAGCACGCGCTGCTCGCGCTCGCTCAGCCGCCGCAGCAGCGCGTGGACGGTCAGCCGCGCGACGTGCTGCGGCTCGTACGAGCGCTCCGGCAGCGGCTCGCCCGTGACCATCCGCCCCTGCTTCCGCCAGTACGAGCGGCAGCCGTTGTACATCGCCGCGATCAGGTACGCGCGCGGATCGCGAACCGGCCGCTTCGCGCCGAGGTAGGTCAGGAACGCATCGTGGGCAATCGCCTCCGCTTCGTCGTGCGCAATCCGGAAACGCCGCTCCCCCACGTGCAGCAGCAGGGGCAACAGGCGGACGTACAGCTCTTCAGGAGTCATCGATCACGGAGTCGTACGAACGGGATGCAATCCGCCCGGGGGTATAGTTGTTTCCACAACGCCTCCATGGAAAAAGTCATCGCAGTCGGCCTGATCCTGCCCGAAGTCACCAAGACCGTAGCCGAAGAGCATCTCGAAGAGCTCGCTCAGCTGATCGAGAGCGCCGGCGCCCGCGTCACCGCCACGGTCCTCGGCAAGCGCAACGCGCCCGACGCCGCGACCTACGTCGGCAAAGGGAAAGCCGAGGAGATCAAGTCGCTCGTCAAGAAGCACGACGCGCAGCTGGTCGTGTTCGACGACGACCTCTCGCCGGCGCAGGTGCGCAATCTCGAGAAGTTGATGGGGCCGCAGACGAAGGTCATCGATCGCAGCGCGCTCATCCTCGACATCTTTGCGTCACGCGCAAAAACGCGCGAGGCCCGCACGCAGGTCGAGCTCGCGCAGCTCGAGTACATGCTCCCGCGCCTCAAGCGCGCCTGGTCGCATCTCGAGCGCCAGGCCGGCAGCGGCGGCAGTGGCGGCGGAGGCGGCGGTGGCACCGGCGGTGCGCGGCGTGGCGTCGGTGAGACGCAGCTCGAGCTCGATCGCCGCATCGTCCGCACGCGCATCGCACGTTTGAAGGAAGAGCTCGAGAAGATCGAGAAGCAGCGCGACACGCAGCGCAAATCGCGCGCGGCGGCATTCACCGTTGCGCTGGTCGGCTACACGAACGCAGGCAAGTCGACGATGTTCAACCGCCTCACCAGCGGCGACGCGGTGGCCATGAACCAGCTCTTCGCCACGCTCGATTCGAAGACGCAGAAGATCGCGCACGAGATGCCGCGCGAGACGGTGGTGGTCGACACGGTCGGCTTCATCCGCAAGCTGCCGCACCATCTTGTCGCGTCGTTCCGTTCGACGATGGAAGAGGCCGTCGCGGCCGATCTGGTGCTGCATGTGATCGACGCGAGCCATCCGCAATACGACGAGCAGCGCGAGGTCGGCAACGAAGTCCTCAAAGACCTCGGCGTCGACAGCGCGAACATCGTCGAGGTCTACAACAAGGCGGACCGGCTCGAGGAGCACTTCGAGATCCGCCGCCGCGACGCGGTGTCGGTCTCCGCGCTGACGGGCAAGAACATCGAGCGCCTGGTCGATCTGATTCGCGCCCGCGAGCGCGCCGGCGGCGAGCACCTGCAGCTCGAGATCCCGCACACGGAATCGCGCCTGATCGCGAAACTGCACGAGATCGCCGAGGTGTACGAGCAGAGTACGAATGATTCCGGCGTGCAGGTCAACGCCTGGATCCCGCAGGATTCGGTCCACCTCTTCGCGCCGTTCGCGCAATCCCGCGCCGGCAGCGAGCGACGGGCTTCGTAGAGACGACGGGGGGCCTCCGGCGGGCCGCCGCGGGCGGCAGCGCTTGTTGGCCTAGCCCTGTCTGCACGCCTGTCGCTCGAAGGGCCTTCGTCGCACTTCAAGAACCGGCGCGGTCCGCCGGACGTACAAACCTCGGCGTGCGCAACCTCATCTATCTCGGAACCCGCCTCTTCCTCGGGCTGATCTTCTTCACCGCCGGCATGAGCAAGCTGACGCACGGCGGCTTCGTCGGCGTAATCGGGCCGGTGTGGCTCGAAGAACGGCTCGCACAGTACGGCCTGGGGATGTGGGCAGTGTTCGTCGCCTGGTCGCAGACGTTGATCGGCCTCCTCCTCCTTTCGCAACGCTTCGCCATCCTCGGCGCGATCATGCTCGTGCCGATGCTCGCGAACATATTCGTGGTCACCGTCTCGATGGGCTGGCCGGGCACCCCTTACGTCAACGGCGTGCTGCTCGCGATGAACGCGCTGCTGCTGTGGGGCGACCGCCATCGCCTCAAGCTCCTCTTCGTCGATGACGATCGTCCGATCGCGGTGAACCGCCGCAACCCACGCCTCGACCTCCTCTGCATCGCCGGCATCGCCATCGCGCTCATCGCGCCGCTCACGTACAAAGTGCACGCGGCATTGCCGTACATCTTCGCCATCGCCGGCATCTCGTTGTTTGCCGCGGCCGCATTGCGCGAACGTATGATCGGCCGCAGACCATGAACATCCGCCGCGCGGCGACAGGCGACCGCGAGCGCATTCGGGAGATCCTGATTGCGACCGCGCGGTTCTCACGGCTCGAGGTCGGATGGGCGATGGAGCTCGTCGACTCGGCGCTGGCGCATCCGGAGCGCGGCGAATACGAAGCGCACGTGCTCGCCGACGCGGAGATTCATGGATACGTGCTCTTCGGGCCGACGCCGATGACGGATGGCGTTTACGATCTCTACTGGATCGCGGTCGACCCGAACGAGCAGGGACGAGGATTCGGGCAGCTTCTCCTGAAATTCGTCGAGAATGAGGTACGGCAGCGCGCGGGACGGATGCTGCTCATCGAGACGTCGTCGAAACGAAGCTACGCGCCGACCATTCGCTTCTATCAGCGCGCCGGCTACCAGGAGATCTCGCGCATCAAAGATTTCTACAGAATCGAAGACGACAAAGTGGTGTTCTGCAAGCATCTGGCGGAGTGATGCACCTCGAACCTTCCGACACGCTCTACGTTGCGCTGGCCTGCTACGCCCTCGGCACGATCGCCGCGCTGGCGTCGCTGTTCGCGCGCGGCAAGCGGCTGCAGCGCGTCGGCCTCATCTCGATGATCGCCGGATTCGCGGCGCACACCTTCTGGATCGGCACCATCTGCGCGCGCAGCGGCCATCCGCCGATCACGAACCTGCCGGAGACGGCGAGCTTCATCGCCTGGACCGTGTTCGCGGTCGAGCTCGTGCTCTGGATCCGCTACCGCGTTTACGCCGCGGTCTTCTTCGTCTATCCGCTGGTGCTGCTGCTGCTGACGTTGTCGGCCGTGGTCGGCGAGAACGTGCGCGTGCTCGATCCGCAGCTCCGCTCGAACGTCTTCACCGCGCATCTGCTGCTCTCGACCGTCGGCGTGGCCGGCCTGCTGATCGGACTCGCGTTCGGGCTCCTCGCGCTGCTGCAGGATCGCGCGCTCAAGAACAAAACCCGCGGCCGCCTGTGGGAGCTGATCCCGAGTCTCGACGTCTGCCGCAACGTCAGTCATCGCGCGCTTGCGATCGGCTTCAGCATCTACACCGTCGGTTTGCTCGCGGGCGTGATCTGGTCGTACCGCACCGACGCCGGTTTCATGGAGCTGCGCGCCAAACAACTCGGCGCCGTCACCGCCTGGATCCTGTTCGCCGTGCTGCTGCAGTCGTACGTCACCAACACCTATCGCCGCAAACGGACGGTGTTCATTTCGGCGGGAGCGTTTGTCGCCATCGTGATAGCGATCGTGGGGATTCGCGGGTGATGAAGATGAACGCAGAACGCAGAACGCAGAATGAAGAATTGAGAAAGGTCGTCGCGAACGGCGAAGCCATTTCTAACTTCTTCATTCTGCGTTCTGCGTTCTTCATTCATTCGTCAGCGGGGGCGCCATGCCTCTGATCCTCGTCGGCCTCAACCACCGCACCGCGCCGGTCGACGTGCGCGAGCGGCTGAGCGTGATGGAGAAGAGCCTCGGCGACAGCACGCTCTCGGTGCGCGAGCTCGAAGGGGTGGAAGGGGCGGCGCTGCTGTCGACCTGCAACCGCGTCGAGGTGATCGTCTCGACGCGCGATGAAGACGTCATCACCACCATCGTCGAATGGCTTGCGGACCGCGCCTCGGCCGCGCGCACGGAGCTCGAGAAACATCTCTACATCGTCCGCCACGGCGATGTGATCAAGCACCTCTTCCGCGTCGCCTCGGGGCTCGATTCGATGATCGTCGGCGAGCCGCAGATCGGCGGACAGGTCCGCGCCGCGTTCGCAACCGCACACGAGCTCGGGACACTCGACGCGCTGCTCACGCAGCTCTACGAAAACACCATGCGCGTCGCCAAGAAGATCCGCACCGAGACCGGCATCGGCGAGCACGCGGTGTCGGTGCCGTATGCCGCCGTCGAACTGGCGAAAAAGATCTTCGGCGATCTGCGCGGCCTGCAGGTGCTGCTCCTCGGCGCGGGCGAAATGGGGGAGCTGACCGCCGAGCATCTCGCGGCGCAACAGGTGCGGCAGGTCTTCGTCGCCAACCGATCCTTCGATCGCGCGGTCGAGCTGGCGCGGCGTTTCGGCGGCGGGGCGGTGCATTTCGACGCCATCGACGACCATCTCGCAACCTGCGACATCGTCATCGCCTCGACCGCCGCACCGCACTACCTCGTCGAGGCTGAACACGTCTCCCGCGCACTCGACACGCGCAAGAACCGCAACCTTTTCCTGATCGATCTCTCCGTGCCCCGCAACATCAGCCCCGCGGTCGCGGAGGTCGACGGCGCGTATCTCTACAACGTCGATGACCTGCAGCAGGTCGCCGATGCGAACCTCGACCGTCGTCAGCAGAAGGCCGCGCAGGCGGAGCAGATCGTGGTGCGCGAGGTCGACAACTTCCGCAAGCGCCTCGTGGCGCAGGACGCGGTGCCGACGATTCTCGAGCTGCAGCAGCGGCTCGAAGCAATCCGCACCGCGGAGCTCGAGAAATGCCTGCGCAAAATGGGCCCGATGACCTCCGAGCAGCGCAGCGCGGTGGAGACGTTCTCGACGCAGCTCGTCAACAAAATCCTCCACTACCCGATCCTTCAGTTGAAGGAGTCTTCCGACGAGCCGCAGGAGCGCGAGTCGCTGCGGCGCACGATCAGGAAGATCTTCGGCCTGCGATGAACGCGACGAACACCGCTCTTGTGTCATCCCGCGCGCAGCGCGGGATCCCCTGCCGACGGGCTGCGCGTTTCGTTTCAGGAAGGGGATTCCGCGCCGTCGATGCGGCGCGGAATGACACCCTCACGTGATGAGCGCGATTCGCATCGGCACGCGCGGCAGCGCGCTCGCGCTGTGGCAGGCCAACGAAGCGGCGCGCCGGCTCAATGACGCCGGCTACGAAACCGAGATCGTCGTCGTCAAAACGACCGGCGACAAACGGCAGGACGTTTCGCTCGCCACCATCGGCGGCAAGGGCCTCTTCATCAAAGAGCTCGAGGAAGCGCTCGAACGCGATGCCATCGACGTCGCCGTGCACAGTCTCAAAGACGTCCCATCGATCATCCCTGAGCATGTCGTGCTCGCCGGTTTTCTCGAGCGCGCCGATCCTCGTGACGCGTGGGTGCACGTCGATGGAAAACCGCTCGAGGCGATGCCGGAAAACGCGGTGATCGGCACGAGCGCACCGCGTCGCCGCGCGCAACTGGCGCTGCTCTTCCCGCACCTCCGCGTGGAAGACATTCGCGGCAACGTCGACACGCGCATTCAGAAAGCGCGCGACGGCCAGTACGCCGGAATCATTCTCGCCAGCGCGGGCCTGGCCCGCCTCGGCCGCGCGAGCGAGATCACGTCGTACTTTGACGTCGCGCAGATGCTGCCCGCGGCAGGACAAGGCATCGTCGCGCTCGAGTGCCTGGCCGGCAACACGCGCATTCTCGAAGCGGCCGCGAAGATCACGCACGCTGAGAGCGCGCACGCGGCGCTGCAGGAGCGCGGCGTGCTGCAGAAGTTCGGCACGCAGCTCGACTGCTACTCCGCCATCGCGGTCCATCACTCCGGCGGCGTGCTGCGCGCGTTCATGTCGAACGGCACGCGCTCCATCCGCGCGGAAGGCAGCACCGTCGACGACGTGTACGCGGAGCTGCTCGCGCGCGGCGCGGAGGAGTTGTTATGAGCGGCAAGGTTTATCTCGCCGGCGCCGGTCCGGGCGACGCGCGTCTGCTCACGCTGCGCGCGGCCGAGCTGCTCGCGAAAGCGGACCTGGTCGTGCTCGATGCCCTCGTCTCGCCCGACATCGTGGCGATGATCCCGAAGCAGACGCGCATCGTTTACGCCGGCAAACGCGCGAGCGCTCACACATTGCCGCAGGAGCAGATCAATCGACTGCTGATCGACGAAGCGAAGAACGGCAACATCGTCGTGCGGCTCAAAGGAGGCGATCCGTTCGTCTTCGGCCGCGGCGGCGAAGAAGCGGAGGAGCTGGTCGCGGCCGGTGTTTCCTTCGAGGTCGTGCCGGGCATTTCGTCCGCGATCGCAGGCCCTGGTTACGCCGGCATTCCGGTCACGCACCGCGCGCACGCGACCTCCGTCACGCTCGTCACCGCGCACGAATCGGAAGGCTCGACCGGCATCCGCTGGTCGGCGCTCGCGCAGCTCGACGGCACGATCGTCTTCATGATGGGGTTCGCCAACCTGCCGCTGATCGTGCACAAGCTGATGGAGGAAGGGATATCACCGCAGCGCGGCTGCGCCGTGATCTCCAAAGCGACGCGTGCCGATCAGCGCACCGTCGCCGGCACGCTGCGCAACATCGAGATGCTGGTGAAAGAGGCCGCGCTCGAAACGCCGGCGCTGATCGTGGTCGGCGACGTCGTGCAACTGCACGACACCATCAACTGGTTCGAGCGACGTCCGCTCTTCGGCAAGCGCATCGTGGTCACACGCGCCCGCGAGCAAGCGTCGGAGCTCAAGCGGCTGCTCGAAGACTCCGGCGCACAGGTGCTGCAGTTTCCGACCATCGAGATCGCGCCGCCCGAATCAGTCGACGCGCTCGACCGCGCAATCGATGCTGCGTACGACTGGCTCGTCTTCACTTCGACCAACGGTGTGCAGTTCTTCTTCGATCGCCTGTTCGCGAACGGAAAAGATGCGCGCGCGCTCGCCTCGTCAAAGATCGCCGCGGTCGGCCGCGCTACCGCCGACGCCTTGCGCGCGCGCGGCATCGCTCCCGACGTCGTGCCGGAGCGCTTCATCTCCACCGACCTCCTGCCGCTTTTGCCGCACGATCAGCGCGGCATTCGCACCGCCGTCATCCGCGCCGCGGAAGGACGCGACGAACTGCTCGACGAGCTGCGTCGCCGCGGCGGAGAAGTCGATCTTGTCATCGCCTATCGCACCATCGCCGCCGACTACGACCTCGACGCGCTGCGGACTCTGATTGCGAATGAAGCAATCGACGCCCTCACCTTCAGCAGCGCCTCCACCGTCGACAACTTCTTCGCGAAATTGAGCGAGGAAGAGCGAGCGCGCGTACTGCAGCAAGCCCGCGTTGCCAGCATCGGTGCGACCACGACGGCGGCCATCGAGCGCTACGGCCGAAGCCCCGACATCGTCGCAACAAACGCGACCGTGCAGGCGCTACACGATGCGCTGGTGGAAGCGTTTGCCACTGTGTAGTGCGTGTGTTCTTGAGGTTGTCGGTTGTCGGTTGTCAGTTGTCAGTTGTCGGTTGTCTGTGCGTTGTTGCGCTGACTGAGCGTCTGTGCTGATTCGAGCGGCTTTTGCGACTCGCGAGACATGCGCCGTAAGCCGCAAAACCGCAGACAACCGACAACCGACCACCGACAACAACTTATCCTTCCCCAGTGACCGTCTGGAACGACGCCGAGTTCGCCGAGCGCCTCGCGCATGCGAACTGGATGGCCAATACGGCGGTGCTGATGCACCTCAACGAGCGGGCCACCGGCGATCCGGCGCGCGACTGGTTGTCGTCGTGGGCGCATCGCTGGTTTGCCGGTGACGCGTTGCGCGTGCTGGTCCTCGGGTGCGGCGAGGGATGGCTCGAGCGCGCGCTTGCAGAGTGGCCGTTCGTCGCGCACATCGACGCGGTCGATTTCGCGGAGCACGCGGTGGCGCGGGCGCGCGGGCTGGCGCGCGGCATCGCGAAGATCGAGTACGGCGTCGTCGACCTGAATCGTGACGAGCTTCCGGCGAACGCGTACGACGTCGTCGTCGCGCATTCCGTCCTCCATCACGTCGAGAACCTCGAGCACGCGTACGCGCAGATCGAGCGGACCATGCGGCCGAACGCCACGCTCGTCGTCAACGAATACGTCGGCCCGAATCGCTTTCAGTACAGCGACGACGTGCTCGCCATCATCAACGCGCTGCTGCGTTGTCTGCCGCCCGAGTTGCGGCGGCCGTATGCGGTGCGCACCCGTCCGACGGTCGACGAGATGATCGCCAGCGACCCCACCGAGGCCGTGCGGGCGGAGGAAGTGCTCGGGGTGATGGAGCAGAGATTCGAAGTGCTCGAACGGAAAACGCTCGGCGGCGCGATCCTGCAGCACCTTCTGTACGACATCGTGCAGAACTTCCGCTTCGAAGTGCCGCGCGAGCGCAGCCTTCTCGAAATCCTCTGCACGATCGACGCGATGCTCACCGATGCGCGGCGCATCCCCTCCGATTTTGTGATCTGCGCCGCGCGCAAACGCGGTGCGAGCGTGATGAAAACCGATCGCCCGCTGCCGCCGCGCAGCGAGGCCGCGAATGACGTGGAGCGCGATCCGCTGACACGTTTGGCGATCGCGGCACGCCTCCTCGGTGGCGGCGCACTCGACGCGCATCAGCGTCGTCTGTTGCGTGTGGCGCTGCTCGCGGAGCAGCCGCGGCGCGCGAATCTTTTCGCCGAAAACGCGCTGCTCGGACCGTGGCGCCGCGCCGATTCATGGGAGTGGTTGATGGCCCACGCGCCGCGCGATCCGGGAGTCCGTGAACTGCTGAAGACCGCCGCTATACTCGCCCGCGCGTGAGCCGATCTCTCTACGACCGCATCACCGGCGCGTTCGTCTGGCTCGCGGCGTTCTCCCTCGCCGCGGGCGTTTTTCTCTCCGTGACGCTGCTGTTTTACAAACTGCCGGCGACCGCTCCGGTGGCCATCGGCGCGGTGACGATCGAGCGCTATTCGAAGCTGCGTGACTACCTCGGCGCCGCGCTCTTTTTTCTGCTCGTGCCGCCACTCACGATCTGGCTGCACGCTCTGCTCGGCCGCGCCACCGCGCGTCTCGCCACGACCTCGGAGCGCCTCCTTTTCACCTCGGCCTTTCTCCTCTCGCCGGTCTTCTATCTGACCACCGGCATGGTCGGCTGGATCCTGCCGCTGCCGGTCGCGCTCGCGTTCGCGGGGCCGCGTGCGCTCGCATTCACGCGCAGCCGCCGCTGGATCCGTGAGCTCTTTCGTCCCGAGCTCGGGCCGTACCACGCGCTGCTGTTTGCGGAAGGCGTGGGGTGGCTGCTCTTCCGCTACCTCGTCACCGCGCGGCGCATCGCGCACGTGCAGAGCGTCTTCCTCGAGATCGTGTTCGTGGCGATGTTTCTGGCGATCTTCTGGGGCGCCGCGATTGTGATCGCGCGGCTCGTTGAGCTGAATTTCGGCGCGAAACTCGAGGACGTCTTTCGCCGCCTCACCGTTGCAGCGCTGCCGCTTGCATTGCTGCCGTTTCTCGCGGCGGTGTGGGTGCCGCTGCCGCGGCCGCGACTCATCGTCGCCATCACCCTGCTCGTCATCGTGGTCATTGCGTCGCGTGTGAACCGGCCGATGTCGCCGCGTGCGGCGCGCGGCGTTGCCGCGTTCGTGCTCATCCCCGGCCTCATCTATCTCTTCAGCTATTGCTCGACCGCGCAGCTCTCGCAGTGGGTCGACCTTTTTCATCGCGGTGAGGCCATCGGCCCCGCATCCGACTACCTGCGCGGCAAAGTGCCGTATCGCGACGTGTTCGCGCTGCACGGCATGCTCGAAGACGGACTGCTCGACGCGTGGCTGATGGAGATCTTCGGCCGCTCGCTCGACGTGGCGGTGATGCGCACGGTGATCGTCGGCGCGTTTCTCGGCGTGGCGATCTGGTTCCTCGGCATCGCCATCTTCGACTCCATTCCGCTCGCGCTGCTCTGCGTGGCGATGGGCTCGTGGACGACCGCCGAAAACAATCGCACCTTTTTCCAAGTCGCGGCGGTCGCGCTCTTCTGGCAGGCGCTGCGCCGGCGCAGCAGACTCGCGGCGGTGGCCAGCGGCGTGTTCGGCGGCGTGGCGCTCTTCTTCAGTTACGACATCGGCCTCTACACGATCGTCGGTGGCTTCGCGTCGGCGCTGCTGCTGTGGCTCGTGAGCAAGCGCGTGCCGTGGGATGGACTGGCGCCGCGGCAGGTGGCGATCTTTTTCGGAGTCGGTGTTGCGCTCGGCGCCGCCCCGTTCGCGATCTATCTCGCGCTGCACGGTGCGCTCGACGATTTCGCGGTGACGTCCTTCGGCACCATTCCGACGATCATCGATGCGGTCTGGTCGCTGCCGTTTCCTGATCTCGTCGGCACGTTTCGCAAGAACCTCAACCTGCACGCGATCGCGAACTTCTTCCTGCGCGAGCAGTTCCATCTCATCCTCAGCCCGCTCGTCATCGCCATCGGCGCGACGTACTTCATCCAGCGCTGGCTGCGTCGACGTGTCGAGCTGCTCGATTTCGCGTTGCTGGTGCTGCTCGTCTTCGCTACCGTCGCGCAGCGCACCGCGTTCGGGCGCGTGTCGTTCACGCATCAATACTTTGCCGCCTTCCTCATCGGGCCGCTGCTCGTGCTCCTCGGCGCGATCGTGGTGCGGACGCTGCGCGAGGTCTGGCGCACCGGCAGCGAAGGCGTGCGCGCATTCATCGCGTCGCTGATGGTCGCGTCGGTGCCGCTGGTGGCGGTGTTGTTCTGGATTCCCGACCTCGTCGACGTCCGTCTGCGCGACTTCACGAACTACTACTTCCGCCTGCTGCGCGCCGAGCGCAGCCTGCAGGCGGAGATGACGCACTGGCGCATTCAGGACGTCGCGCTGAGCGTCGGCGAGCTGACGCGCCGCAACGAGCCGATCTTCGATTTCTCCAATCAGCCGGCCTTCTACTTTTTCACCAACCGACCGAATCCGACGCGCTTCTATCAGGTGCCGATCCTCTCGCCGCGCGCCTTTCAACAGGAGACCATCGCGGCGCTGGAGCGGACCAAACCGAAGGTGATCATTCGCCGCTCGCCGGAGCAGTTCGATCAGTTTGACGGCATCCCGAACGACGTGCGCGCTCAGGCCGTGTCGGCGTACATCGACGACATGTACCGCTTCCAGAAAGCGGTCCGCGGCGTCGAGCTCTGGACGCGTCGCACCGATGCGAAACCGCGCGCGATGGCCGCGTATCTCTCACTCATCCGCCTGCCCGAACGGAAAGAGCTCGTGGCCGGCAACATCGCGCGGATGGTCTTTCCCGCGGTCGGCAGCGTGCCGGGCGTGAGCGGCTCGTTCTGGGAGTCGGATCTCACGATGCACAACCCGCTGCGCGAACCGCTGCGCGTGACGCTGCGTTACGTCACCAACGACACCAGCATCGATCGGCGATTGACGCTGCTGCCGCGCCAGACATTGCGCTGGCCGAATCTCGTGCGCTCGCTGTTTCAGACCGGCGACAGCGTCGGCGCGTTGTGGATCGAGCATCGCGAGGGGCAGGCGCCGGTGGCGGTGGTGAAGACGTCCGACGTCGCGCACGGCGCGCGCGCCTCGCTCGATGCACCGCTCACGCCGCGCGATGCCGCCACCGCGCAGACCGACATCTCCGAGTTGGCCATCGTCGGCATACCGGCGGAGCGCGCGCCGCATCGCCGCGTCAATATCGGCATGGTCAACATCGGCATCATCCCGGCCACGTTCCGCGTCACCGTCCGCTCGCGCACCGGCGAATTGCTCGGGAAAAGCGTGGAGTCGGGCGTGCCGGAAGACAATCTCTGGATGGTGCAGAACATCGAGCACGAGCTCGGGGTGAAGCTCGACGCGACCATGACCGTGCGCGTCACCGTGATCGCCGGCACCGGCGTCGCGTTCGCCTCGGTGGTCGAGGCCACCGGCGATTCGGAGTACATCGCGGCCATTCCGACGCAGCAGCAATGAAGACGCTTGCCACGCCGTGGCCCGATCGCGCGCTCGTGCTCTCCGGCGTTGCGCGCACCGACATCTTCACTCCCTCCGAGCTCGCGCGCGCGGCCGAGCTGACCCTGCCGAAACGCCGCGACGAATGGCTGCTCAGCCGCGCCGCCGCGAAAACACTGGCCGTGCAGCTCGGAGTCGCCGATGACGAACAGCGCGTGACCGTCGAACGTCCGCGCCTCGTGGTTAATGGACACGATAGTGGCTGGCAGGTCTCGCTCTCGCACTCCGTGCCGTACGCCGCGGCCGCGATTGCACGCGAGCCGGTCGGCATCGACGTTCAGGTGATTCGCGACCTCGACCTCCGCGCCGCGCACCTCTTCCTCACCGAGGCCGAAGAGCGGGCCATGCAACGCTGCACGATCGCCCATCGCATGCTGCACTTCTGGTGTGCGAAAGAAGCCGCGTTCAAACAGCGCTCCGACGAATTCACCACCATGCGCCAGTTGCACATGGAACTGCGCGAAGAACGCGAGTCGGGGTTGGTGTTCGACGTGGTGGAGACGGTCGCGATCGATGATGTGATCGTCGCGCTGACGCGGTGAAACGCCCCCTCCGTCATCC
>DASVRB010000188.1:0-1673 GCA_036388835.1 Thermoanaerobaculia bacterium
GTCGCCGCCTGCTTTCGGATCGCGGCCGGGGAAACAGCGAATCATCGCGCCGATGTGCACGCGCGCGCGGAACGCTTCCTCCTCGATGCCGACATGCTCGGCGAACCAGGCGAAGAGCCGTTTGCCGGCGGTGTACGCGAACGGGCGACGCAGGTCCATTTCACGCGGGCCGGGCGCCTGTCCGACCAGCATGACGCGTGCGTTTTCGACGAAGCCGGTCACCGGCTGTCCCATCACATTGGGGCAGGCGCGGCAGGCGAACAGCGCGTCCAGATGAGCTGCAAAGTCGCGATTCATACGTTACGATCAACGCCAAACAATGCGGCGCCTCGGATTCGTCCTCCTTCTTCTCTTTCCCCTCTCCGCCGCCGCCTGGACACGCGTTTCCGACCAGAAAATCGCCGCGAAAGCGGCCGCGCTCGCACCTCCCGACCTCTCGATGCTGATCGGCCGTTTCGATGCCGAATACAAGCGCGGCCTCGAGCGGGCGCAGGCGGATGAAGGGACGGAATCGCATTCGTACTTTGTGCTCTCGCGCAAAGGACGGCTGCGCGAGCGGATCGAGCGCGAGACGCGCGGCGCGATCGACGCGGTGCGCAAAGGCGAGCCGATGAGCCTGGTCATCGAGCGTCTCGGCGGCCTCGTGCATCTCGTCGCCGACGCAAACAATCCGTTCCACGTCGCCAACGACGACACGCGCCTCGGCGCATCGCACGACGATTACGAGCAGTACTTCGAGCGCAGGCTGGCGAAGTTCCCCACCGTGTTTTACGGGCTCGATCCGCAGTTCAGGCTCAACACCTATCTCGACAAAACGTTCGCCCGCTCGGCGAAGTTCTACCCGCTCGTCGCCGAGGAGTACTTCCGGCATGGAGAGCGCCGCACGTCCGCCGCGTTCGACGACCGGTCCACCGCGTTCGGCATCGCCTCGATCAGCTACTCGCGCGCCGTCACCGACGTCGTCAACCTCTACTACTACATCTGGAAGGAAGCCGGCGGCGACGTCCGTTCGGCTGCCGTCATGCGTGACGGCAACCTGTTGTTGAATGCAGATTGAACGCGCCATCCTCTCCGTCTCCGACAAAAGCGGCATCACCGAGCTCGCACGCGCACTCGAAGCAAAAGGCGTCGAGATCCTCTCCACCGGCGGCACCGCCAAACACCTCACCGACGCCGGCATCAGCGTCACGCCGATCTCGAAATGGTCCGGCGCTCCCGAGATCCTCGGCGGGCGCGTGAAGACGCTCACGCCGAAAGTGTTCGGCGCGATCCTGCACGACCGCGCAAATGCGGATCACGTTGCCGACGTCGAGCGCCTCTCCATTCCGCGCGTCGATCTCGTGGTCGTGAACCTCTATCCCTTCGAAGCAACCATCGCGAAAGAAGGAGTGACCGTTCCGGAAGCGATCGAGCAGATCGATATCGGCGGCCCTTCGATGCTCCGCGCATCCGCGAAGAATCATCGTCACGTGGTCGTGCTCTGCGACCCGTCGATGTACGGCGAGTTCCTGAACGAATTCGATCGCGGCGAGATCAGCGATGAGTTTCGCTACCGCTGCGCGGTGCGGGTGTTCGACAAAACGAGCGTGTATGACGCTGCCATCGCCGCGTATCTCAGTGGAGCGGCGGGCTTCAGCCCGCCGAATGCTGACAACGTCGGCGGGCTGAAGCCC
>DASVRB010000189.1:0-2121 GCA_036388835.1 Thermoanaerobaculia bacterium
TCGCCGAGGCAGTGCTCGGCGAGCGTGTCGCGACCCCGAAACGGCGGTCGGTGCGACGTTGATTTACTGAGCGCTGGCGGACTGCGGCGCCTGGATGTGAATCTCGACGCGACGATTCTGCTGACGTCCTTCTGCCGTGTCGTTCGACGACTTCGGACGCGCTTCGCCGTAGCCGTAGACCGTGACCGCGCCGGCCGCGACACCCTGATCGATCAGGTAGTCGGCGACGTTGGCGGCGCGCTGCTCGGAGAGGCGCTGGTTGTACTGATCGCTGCCGCTCGAGTCGGTGTGACCTTCGACGATGATGCGGTTGTCCGAGTACTGACGGAAGTTCGCGGCAAGGTTGTTCAGCGTCGCGCGCGAGTTGCTGCGCAGTGCCGCCGAGTTGTAGTCGAAGAGGATGTCGTTCGTGAGCTGAACCGAGATCTCGCCTTCCGACGGCCGCGTCACTTCGACGCCTTCGATCTGACGGAGCTCCTGCTCCTGCTTGTCCATGCGGCGGCCGGCGGCCGCACCGATCGCGGCGCCTGCTGCGGCGCCGATGACCGCACCCGTGCGGTTGCTGCCGGACTGGTTACCGATGACCGCACCGGCGACACCGCCGAGGACGGCACCGATGGCCGCGCCGCGCTTCGTCTTCTTGTTGGGATCGTCCGAGCCGCCGCCGCTCGTGGAAGCACAGGCGAACGTGAACGCGGCGATGAGCACCAGGATCAAACCTTTTCGAATCATGCTGTTCAAAACAACCTCCTATGGTCGGTAAAACAGGAAACGACGTTCGTCTCCGAACGCCGTTTCTTTCAACATCGATACCGCTTCCGCGGGGATTAGCCGTTCTGGGCCCGGACGAAGAGCTCGACACGGCGGTTCTGCTGGCGGCCGCTCGAGGTCGCGTTCGAAGCCTTCGGACGCGACTCACCGTGGCCGACCGCGTCGATGCGCGAGCCGCGGACGCCCTGGTTCACCAGGAAGTTCGCAACCGCGTCGGCACGGCGGTCCGACAGACGATCGTTGTACGAAGCCGAGCCGACCGAGTCGGTGTGGCCCGCGACGACGATCGTGGTCTCGCCGTACTTCTCGAAGACGTCGGCCATCTCACGGAGCTCGTCGCGCGAGCTGGAGCGGAGGGCCGCCGAGTTGAAGTCGAAGAGGATCTCGTTGTTGACCGTGACCTTCAGCTCGTCTTCATCCGTACGGGTGACGTCGATGCCTTCGATCTGACGGAGCTCGCGCTCCTGTTTGTCCATCATCGCGCCGACGATGGCCCCGGTCGCTGCGCCGACGACACCGCCGACGACCGCGCCGCGCTTCGCGTTCCCCGAGCCGCGGTTGTTGTGAATGATGGCGCCGGCGATCGCGCCGGCGACGCCGCCGATGACCGCACCTTTCTTCGTCTTGTCGCGCGACGTCGCAACGTCGGCAAACGCGGTGGTGGCCATGAGGGCGATGAGCAAGCTGGCGATGAACTGTTTCATTTGGGTCTCCTTCGTTGTCCTGCCTCCACTATCGCAACGGCTCTGCCAGCGCGAAGTTATTTAAGGCAATAAAGCTCCGCCCGCGGGTGTACGATTCGCCCGTGCCTGCCGAGCGCTCGATGCGCGATGTGCTCCGTAACATGCTGCAATACGGCGACTTATCGTTCCGCGACTTCGTCGAGCTGGCCCTCTATCACCCTGAGTTCGGGTACTACTCGAAGGGGGGAACGCCGGTCGGAAAGGGGGGTGATTACGTCACTGCGCCCTTGCTGAGCCCGGCATTTTCGTGGGCGATTGCCGGGCTCTTCCGCGAGTTTCTGGGCCGCAGCGAGGGCGGAGTGTGCTCTTTTGTGGACATCGGCTGCGGCGATGGCGCACTCGTCCGTTCCGTCGCAGAAGATATTAATGATGCGAACGCTCGCTTCTTCGGAGTCGACCGCTCGCTGTCGCGTGTCGAGCCGGCAGAAAGCGCGGTCTCGTTCGTCCGCTCGTTCGATGAGGTTCCGAAAGACGGCGCTCACTTCATCTTCAGTAACGAGCTCTACGATGCGATGCCGTTCGCGCGACTGGTCAAACGGGGCGAGCACCTGCACGAGCTCTCCGTCTCCGAGCGTGACGGCGTGCTCGACTGGGCCGAGCACGAGGC
>DASVRB010000190.1:0-4971 GCA_036388835.1 Thermoanaerobaculia bacterium
TCTTTACTCTTCGGCGGCGGCCGCTTTTTTCGCTTTTTTCCGCTCGACGTCTCTTTGGGAGTGATCGAGCAGTGTTTTGCGGATGCGGATCGACTCCGGCGTCACTTCGACCAGCTCGTCGTCTTCGATCCACTCGAGGCACTGCTCGAGGGTGAGCAGGCGAGGGGGCGTGAGCTTCACGGCCATGTCGGAGCCGGAGGCGCGCATGTTGGTGAGGTGTTTGGCGCGGCAGACCTGGACCACCATGTCGACGTCGCGCGAGTTCTCGCCGACGACCTGGCCGCCGTACACCTTGTTGCCCGGGCCGAGGAACAACGTCGAGCGCTCCTGGAGCGGCTCGATCGCGTATGCCGTGGTGTCGCCCGCTTCTTTGGCGATGAGCGCGCCGCGATTGCGCGAGGCCATCTCGCCGCGGTACGGACCGTACTCGAGGAACGTGTGGTACAGCAGGCCGGTGCCGCGCGTTTCGGAGAGGAACTCGGTGCGAATTCCGAAGAGGCCGCGGGTCGGGATCTTGAACTCGATGCGCACGCGGCCGGTGCCGGGATTGACCATGTCGGTCATTTCACCGCGGCGCTGCTGCAGCTTCTCCATGATCGGCCCGGTGTGCGCTTCTTCGATGTCGACGACCAGCGCCTCGTACGGCTCCATGGTCTGGCCGTTGATCTTTTTGAGAATGACCTGCGGGCGCGAGAGCGCGAACTCGTAGCCTTCGCGGCGCATGTTCTCGGCGAGGATGGAGAGGTGCAGCTCGCCGCGGCCGGCGACTTCGAAGCGGTCGGCCTGACCGGTCTCGCGCACGCGCAGCGCGACGTCTTTGCGCAGCTCGCGCTCGAGGCGGTCTTTGATGTTGCGCGAGGTGACGTACTTGCCTTCGGTGCCGGCGAACGGGGAGTCGTTGACCATCCACTGCATCGAGACGGTCGGCTCGTCGATGGCGATCGGCTCGAGGCGCTCCGGCGCATCGGCGGCGGTGAAGGTTTCACCGATCTCGACGTCTGCAAATCCGGAGACCGCGACGATCTCACCCGCGGAGGCGCTTTCGATCTCAGCGCGCTTCAAGCCTTCGAAGGCCCAGAGTTTGGTGACGCGGCCTTTTTTATGCGTTCCGTCGCGGAGGATCAGGATGACGTCGGTGTTCATCTTGATGGTGCCGCGCTGAATGCGTCCGACGCCGAGACGGCCGAGGTATTCGTTGTAGTCGATCGCGCTGACGAGCAACTGCAGTGGCGCGTCCTGCACGCCCGCGGGCGGCGGAATGCGCTTGAGGATGGCGTCGAAGAGCGGACGGCAGTCTTCGGTGGTGTCGGTGAGCTCGTGACGGACGATGCCTTTGCGGCCGATGGCGTAAAGGATCGGGAAGTCGATCTGCTCGTCGGATGCGCCGAGCTCGATCATGAGGTCGAAGACTTCGTTGACGACTTCGGTAGCGCGCTGATCCGGGCGATCGATTTTGTTGATGACGACGATCGGCAGGAGGCCGAGTCCGAGCGCCTTCCGCAGCACGAACCGGGTCTGCGGCATGGGGCCTTCGGCGGCGTCGACGAGGAGGATGACGCCGTCCACCATCGACAGCACGCGCTCGACCTCGCCGCCAAAGTCAGCGTGGCCGGGTGTATCGACGATGTTGATCTTCACTTCGGCCGGATGGATGAATTCGGCCGGAAGGTCGTGCCCGCTGGCGGTGTGCGTCGGCTCGTGATGCACGGGATGGCCGAGGGCGTCGGGCTGGTCGACGAGGTAGCGGATGGAGGTGTTTTTCGCGAGGATGGTGATCCCGCGCTCTTTTTCGAGGTCGTTCGAGTCCATGACCCGATCGTCCATCTGCTGGTTGGCGCGGACGGCGCCGGCCTGTTTGAGGAGCGCGTCGACGAGGGTGGTTTTCCCATGGTCGACGTGGGCGATGATGGCAACGTTGCGGATGTCGTATCGAAACTGCATGCGCGCGGGTTAAGGGCGAAGCGAGCGGATTCATTCCGGCGATTCCCGAGGGCGAGACGGACCGTGGGCCTCCGGCGGGCCGGCCCGGCCGGCCGCGTTGGTTGCCTCAGGCCGGACGGACACACGTCGCACTGATCGCGATTTGCGGGAGAACACACGCTGCCGGCCGGGCCGGCCCGCCGGAGGCCGCCGGTCGGTCTTCTCTGCGCGCTACAGCTCGAAGGGTTCGTCGGCGTCGGAGTTGGTTTCGCGGCGAGCGGGTGCATTCGCGCTCATCAGCGTCAACCAGTCGAGATAGGCGCTGGTCGGCATGGGGCGGAGGTCTCGCGCACGCGCGAGTGCCTCGATGTCGGCGGCGGTGAGCGGCATGTCTCGCTCGAAGTCGATCTCAGCTCTCTTTTTCAATGACATCGTAGATACGCAACAGGCCGGCGCGATCAAAGTAGTCCCGCACTGCGGCGCGGTCAACGCCCGGCAGACGTAGCAGGAACTCGATGTCGGGCACGTCGATGGAGACGCGCCGAGGGGCGTTCTTGATGGCCTGCACTTTCATCGCAATCAGATGCTCTGGTTTCGTGACAGGCGCGGCGATGTCGCCGGCGACGAGTCGCGAACCGGCCTCGGCGAACAGCCGCTCCGCCGTGGTGCCGTACAGGTACAGCAGATCGACGCGGCCGAAGGTCTCGCTCGGGTGCTCGTGATTCGAATACCCGTTCGAGGCGTACAACGTGGTGTAGCCGATCGATTCAGCGAACGCGATGATGCGCTGCTGTTCGTTTCCATCGACCGCGAAATCGATGTCCTGAGTCGTGCGGGAGTGGCCCCACGCGTGGACCGCCACACCGCCGGCAACCGCATACCGGATTCCTTCTCTCTCGAAGAACCCGGCGAAGGTCCGCAGCACCTCGTCGAACTTCATGCAGCCGAGGATACCTCGGCGATACTGGCCGGACTCATGCACGGGGAGAGGTCCTGATGCCGCATCGAATTCTGGTCATCGACGACGAAACAGGGATCCGCGAGGCCATTCGGATGACCCTCGAGTACGAGGGGTACAAGATCGACGAGGCGCGGTCGGGGCAGGACGGCCTCGACAAGGCAGGAAAGACGCCGTACGACGCGATCCTGCTCGACATCAAGATGCCGATCCTCGACGGCATCGAGGTGCTCGAGAACCTGCGCGATCAGAAGATCAACACGCCGGTGGTGATGGTGTCGGGACACGGCGACGTGCATACGGCCGTGGAGTGCACCAAGCGCGGTGCGTTCGATTTTCTGGAGAAGCCGCTCAATCGCGACAAATTACTGCTGACCGTCCGCAATGCCGTGCGGCAGCGCTCGCTCGAGGAAGAGAACACCGAGCTCAAAGAGAAAGCAGAGAAGGAGTATCAGCTCGTCGGTCAGTCGTCGATGATGACCGACCTCAAATCGCAGATCGAGCGCGCCGCGCCGACGAAAGCGACGGTGCTGATCACCGGCGAGTCGGGCACGGGCAAGGAACTGGTGGCGCGCGAGATTCATCGCCGTTCGAATCGCAGCAATCGCCCGTTCATCCAGGTCAACTGCGCGGCAATTCCGAACGAACTGATCGAGTCGGAGCTGTTCGGACATCGGAAGGGGTCGTTCACCGGCGCGGTGCGCGACCAGGTCGGCAAGTTCGTGGCGGCGGACGAGGGGACGATCTTCCTCGACGAGATCGGCGACATGTCGCTGAGCGCGCAGGCGAAGGTGTTGCGCGTGCTGCAGGAGGGAGAAGTGGAGCCGGTCGGCTCCGCGACGGTCGTGAAAGTCGACGTGCGCGTGATCGCCGCGACGAACAAGGATCTCGAAGATGCGATCCGCAACGGCCGCTTCCGCGAGGACCTCTTCTATCGCCTCAACGTCATTCCGATCCGCACACCGCCGCTGCGCGAGCGCAAAGAAGACATTTCGGTGCTCGCACAACACTTCGCGAAGCTCTTCTCCGAGGAGCACAACTATCACGCGAAGAAATTCACGAATGCGGCATTGAAGGCATTGAGCGACGCACAGTGGCGCGGCAATGTCCGCGAGCTGCGCAACATGATCGAGCGCGTGGTGATCATGGTGCCTTCCGAATCGATCGACGTCACCGATCTGCCGGCCGAATTCTTCAGGACGCCGTCCGACATCATTTCTACCGCGATGCGGCTCTCCACCCTTCAGGAATTCAAGGATGAGGCGGAGAAGGCGTTCATCGTAGCGAAGCTGCGCGAGCACGGCTGGAATGTCTCCAAGACGGCGGAGGCGATCGATACGCCGCGCTCGAATCTGTACAAGAAAATCGAGCAATACAACATCAAGCGCGAGGCCGGAGCGGGCATGAGCGTCGATGCGGGGCGGATTGACGAATAACGACGCGCAGGCGATCGGCGTCTTCGATTCCGGCGTTGGCGGCCTGACGGTGTTCCGCGAGATCGCACGCGCGCTGCCGGGCGAGCCGCTCATTTATCTCGGCGATTGCGCGCGTGTGCCGTACGGCACGAAGTCGCCGGCCACGGTCGTTCGCTATTCGATTGAAGCGGCGCAGCACCTTCTCGATCGCAACATCAAGATGCTGGTGGTGGCGTGCAATACGGCGACGGCGGCCGCACTGCCGGCGTTGCGCGAGCGGCTTTCGATTCCGGTGATCGGCGTGGTGGAGCCGGGCGCGCGCGCGGCGGTGGAGAAGACGTCAGGCGTGGTCGGCGTGATCGCCACGGAAGGAACGGTTCGCTCGAAGGCGTATACGAACGCGATTCATGCGCTCGATCCGGACATTGAAGTGATCGAGTCGGCCGCTCCGCTGTTCGTCCCGCTGGCGGAAGAAGGTTGGGCGAATACGCACGTAGCCCGCGAGGTCGCGGAGATTTATCTGGAACCTCTCATTGACGCCGGCATCGACACGCTGGTCCTCGGCTGCACGCATTACCCCATCCTCCGCGCGACGATCGAGCAGGTCGTCGGCGGCGCCGTGCACATCGTCGACAGCGCCGAAACGACCGCACTCACCGTGAAGCAGGCGCTAGGCGC
>DASVRB010000191.1:0-9631 GCA_036388835.1 Thermoanaerobaculia bacterium
GGCCGCTTCGATGAAGCGAGCGCGAATGCAGCGCTGAAAGATGCGATCGATTCCGGACGCGCGCTCGAGCAGTGCCGCAAATGGATCGCCGCACAGCAAGGCGATCCGTCGATCGTCGACGACTACTCGCTCCTCCCGCAGCCGACCGCGATCGTCGAGGTGAAAGCGCCGCAGAGCGGCTTCATCACCCACATCGACACCTATCAAGCCGGCATGTTCACCGTCGACCTCGGCGCCGGCCGAAAGAAAGCGGACGACGTGATCGACTACGCCGCCGGCGTGATGTTCGACCGCCGCACCGGTGATGAAGTTCGCGCGGGCGACGTGATCGCACGCATCCAGCTCGGAAACCGCGCAGAGTCAGACGACCTCGTGCCGCGCTTCCTGTCGTTCGTGGAGTTCGGAGACAACAAACCGGCGGAGCGGCCGCTCATTCACGAACACTTGTCTTGATGAGATTGCAGTTCGAATGGGATTCGGCGAAAGCGCGCGAAAACGAGCGCAAGCACGGCATTGCGTTCGAGGAAGCGCGCACCGTGTTTGGCGATGCGTACGCTCTGCACACGTATGACGGCGAGCATTCGTGGCAGGAGGACCGCTTTATCATCATCGGCAGGTCGGAGCTGAGTCGAGTGTTGTTCGTCGTATACGTCGAGCGAACGGAGATGACGATGCGGCTCATCAGCGCACGGCGCGCGACCGCTCGGGAAAAACGAACCTATGAAAAAGAAGCCTCTCTCTGACGACTACGATCCTCTCGACCGCGAAATCGATTTCAGTAATGCGCGCCCGAATCCGTATTTCGTGGCGTATCACAGCCCGAAAGTGATTCGCGTTCTGGAACGGGATCTCGCTGACATCTTTCCCGACAACGATTCGGTCAATGCAGCACTCCGCTCGATTGCGAATGCGGCGCAGCAGACCGCGAAGAAACGCATCAGCGCCAAACGTGTCACCGCCATCAAAGCGCCGGTGAAGTGATCGCGCGAAGGCGGCTCGGCAGCCTCACATGATTCCGAACTTTGAATGGGATCTGAACAAAGCGCGCGAGAACGTTCGCAAGCATGGAATCTCGTTCGAAGAAGCTGCATCCGTCTTCGCCGACGACGACGCGATCATCGAGGATGATGACGAGCATTCCGACGACGAAGATCGCTTTATCATCGTCGGAATGTCTGCACACGAACGGGTGCTGCTCGCCGTCTACACGGTTCGCAGCCAAACTTCGGTCCGCATCATCAGCAGCCGTCATACGACGCGACATGAGAAACGAGCCTATGAAAACCACAAAACGCAGCGCGCGCGACGCTGACCCGCTCGATCGCGAGATCGATTTTTCGAATGCGCGTCCGAATCCGTTTGCACGCGATTACTACAAGTCGCGCAACCTGCGGGTGCTGGCTCCGGACCTGCTCGACGTCTTCCCCGACTCCGAATCGGTGAATGAGGCGCTGCGCACGCTGGTGCGACTCACGTCCGCGGCGCCGCGCAAGCTCAGCGCGAAAACGGCGGCCGCACCGAAAGCGACACGCAAGAAAGCACGTTCATGAAAAATCGCGCAATCGTCATCGTCTGTGACTCGCTCGGCGTCGGCGAGTTGCCGGACGCCGCGGAGTTCGGCGATCAGGGCTCCAACACTCTCGGCCATGTCATCGACTCGCAGCATCCTCATCTGCCGACGCTCACGCGTCTCGGGCTCCTGCACACGCTGCCGACGCCCGCGACGACGGAGATGCCGACGGCGGCGTTCGGGCGGATGGCGGAGCTCAGTGCCGGCAAGGACACCACCACCGGACATTGGGAAATGATGGGCCTCGTGGTGAAGGATCCGTTCCGCACGTATCCGCACGGTTTTCCCGCCGACGTGATGCGCGAGTACGAGCGGCGCATCGGCCGAAAGACGCTCGGCAACAAGCCGGCGTCCGGCACGGTGATTCTCGACGAGCTCGGCGAGGAGCACATGCGCAGCGGCGCGCCGATCGTCTACACCTCGGGCGACTCGGTGTTCCAGGTCGCGGCGCACGAGGAGGTCATTCCGGTCGAAGAGCTCTGGCGCATCTGCGCCGAGGCGCGGGAGCTGATGCGCGGAGAACACAACGTGGGGCGGATCATCGCGCGGCCGTTCATCGGCAGCGGTGCGGGACATTTCAAACGGACCGCGAACCGCAAAGACTTTTCCGTGCGGCCAACCGGCGAGACCGTGCTCGAGCGCGCGCACAAGGCCGGCCGCGAGGTGATCGGCCTCGGCAAGATCGCCGACATCTTCGACCGCGTCGGCATCGGCAGCGAGATCAGGACCGAATCGAACTCCGACGGCATGCAGAAGACCATGCAGCTCGTGCGCGATTCGAACGCCGATTTCATCTTCACCAACCTCGTCGACTTCGACTCCAAGTACGGCCATCGCAACGATCCGATCGGTTATGCGAAAGCACTCGAGACCTTCGACGGCGAGCTCGCCGCGCTGCTCGAATCGCTGCGCGAGAACGACCTCGTGTTCATCACCGCCGATCACGGCTGCGACCCGACCGATGTGTCGACCGATCACACGCGCGAGTACGTGCCGCTGGTCGTGGCCGGTCCGCGCATTCGCGGCGCGCGTCCGCTCGGCACGCGCGCGACGTTCGCCGACCTCGGCGCGACGTTGTGCGAATTGCTTGCGTTACGGAGCGACGGACTCGAAGGGACGAGCGCGCTCGCGGAGCTCGGGGTGACGGCATGAAGCGTCTGATCGTGATTGCGCTGTTTGCCACCGCCGCGTTTGCGCAGAATCCGGCGGAGCGCGTCGCGCTCGATGCCGCGGTGGTCGATCGCGTGGCTGAAGCGAGCAAACGCGATCTGCCGACGGGACTGCTCGAGCGCATCGTGCAGGAAGACCTCGAATTGCTGCGCGGAAAACGCGCCGACGGCTCGTATCAGTACGCCACGTACGAACGTTTCGAGTCGGGGCGCATCACCAAATCGTTCTCGGTCAATCCGAGCGACGACGACAAGACCGAGACGCTCGAGCTGCGCGCGGCGAACGTCTATCGCGTCATCGTCGACGCGCCGTCGCGGCGATTGCTGGTGCGGAAGAACCGCGCGGTCTGGATCGAGCGCGTCGACGTCGAATACATCGCGCAGGGGGCGACGCAACTCGAGCAGCGCTCGTTCGACGTGAAGTCGTGGCTGCAACCGGGCGAGATGCGTCCGCTCGACCTCCCTGCGATCGCGCGGCAGGTCACGGCGCGTGTGATCGCGCGCGCGGCGAAAGACGGCGGTTACGGCAACGTCGACGTCGCGCTCGTGCAGGCGCGGATCGTCGACCTGCCGAGCAGCCCGTACGCCGATGCGGTGACGAGCGCGAAAGCGCTGCTGGCCGCGCTCGACAAAGGCGAGCTGCCGGCCGTGCGCGTGAACGCGCAGCGGATGCGCGATGCGTTGAGCGGCCCCGCCAGCCAGGTTGCGGTGCGGCCTTCCATCGACGTGATCGCTCCTGCGCCGGTGCGCGATTCAGCGACGCGGCTCGAGTTGCAGACAGAGCTGCAGATGATCGAAGACCTGCTCACCGGAAGCGAAGCCGAGCGGCGCGAGGGGCTGGATCGATTGCATCAGATGATCCGGCGAATGCGGCAGTAGGGCTACTGCTGCCGCACAGAACAGTTGGCATTCCGCGCGCGGAAATTGCAGTGCGGCCTGCGCCGCTCTTGGGCGGTGCAACGGCTGCTTTGCACTTTTGATGGTTTGACGCCCATGCCTCGCTGACGTAGAATGCCGATCCCTCATGTAGTAGCCCTTAGCGCTTTCCGAAAGGAGCCTCACTTTGTCGTCAGTCAAACTTAGTTTCAAGGTCGGGGACAAGCTCGTTTACCCGAACCACGGAGTGACCGTGGTGGAGCATATCGGCGAGTCGCCGATCATGCCGCAGGGAGACAGCTATTACCACCTTCGCCTTCTTGCGAATAATTCGCGGTTGGTGGTGCCGATCACGAACACAGATCGTGTAGGACTTCGCCGTCTCTATCAGCAGAAGGAGATCAAAGGTCTTCTGAGCCTGCTGGAAGAGAAGCTGGTCAAAAGCCACACGGACTGGAAAGGCCGTTACCGCGAGAACCTCGAGAAAATGAAAACCGGCAAGCTCGAGGATGTCGCCGAAGTGTTGAAAAACCTCAACGAAGTGCAAAAACGGAAGAGCCTCTCCTTCCGCGAGAAAAAAATGTACGACCGCGCGAAGTACCTCCTCGTCTCCGAGGTCGCGATCGTCAAGAACATCCCCGAGCCCGAAGCCGAGAAGCTCATCCATAAGTGCCTGGAGAAGAGCCTCGCTGTTGCTGTTGCCACGGGCCACTAGTACCCCGACATCGATCCCTGGCTGTGCCGCTTCGCAAGAAGCGGCACTTTTTGTTTGACGCCACGCTTCGCAAGAAGCGGCACTTTTTGTTTGTACTTTTTATTTGGTCACAATGCGCGCGCAACGCACAATGTCGCATTGAAGAACTGTCATTGACGCGCATTGTGCGTCGAGCATTTTTACAACGCCTATGACTCAGCGATTACCTGACTGGATCCGCGAAAAGAAACTCAACCTCAGTGCGCTGCGCGAAATCAAAACGATGTTGCGCGAGCGCGAGCTGCACTCCGTCTGTGAGTCGCTCGCCTGTCCGAATCGCAGCGAATGTTTTTCGCGCGGCACCGCCACGTTCATGATCCTCGGCGACGTCTGCACCCGCGCCTGCGGTTTCTGCAATGTGACCACCGGCCTGCCGTATGCGCCGCCGTCACTGGATGAGCCGCGCGCGGTTGCGGAGACGGCGAAACGGATGGGCCTCAAGCACGTCGTGGTGACGTCGGTGACGCGCGACGACGTCGCGGACGGCGGTGCACGTCAGTTCGCGGAGACGATTCGCGAGTTGCGCGTCGCACTGCCCGAGGCGGCAGTGGAAGTGCTGACGTCCGATTTTCGCGGCAACCTCGACTCCGTGCGCACCGTGGTCGAAGCGAAGCCCGATTACTACAACCACAATGTCGAGACCGTTCCGCGTCTTTATCGCCACGTGCGGCCCGGCTCGCGCTTCGACCGTTCGCTCGAAGTGCTGCGTCACGCAAAGTCGGTCGATCCATCCATCACGACGAAATCAGGCCTGATGCTCGGCCTCGGCGAACGCCGCGATGAAGTCGTCGAGGCGCTGCATCGCCTCCGCGATTCGCAGGTCGAGATCGTCACGATCGGTCAATACCTGCAGCCGAAACGCGAGAAGCTCGAAGTCGTCGAATATGTCCATCCGACCGTGTTCGACGAATACCGCGCCGTGGGTGAAGAGCTCGGCTTCAAGGCCGTGTTTTCGGGCCCGTTCGTGCGGAGCTCGTATATGGCCGATGTTGTGGCGCACGCTTCTACGGAAAAGGCTGGAGCGGCGGGCTCTTAGCGCGCCGATTATTCAGATGGACCTCGGCGGGCTACGAGCCCGCCGCTCCACGGGATAAAATCGGCAACTTGAAAAACCCGCGGCAGACAGACCCCGACAAGAAACCGACCGGCCCGTTTTTCATTACCTACCTGCCGATCTTTCTCGATTACCTCTCTGTAGAAAAAGGGCTAGCGAAGAACTCGCTTTCGGCGTATGCGATCGACCTGCGGCACTTCGGTCATTTCATGAACGACCAGTCGCTCGACCTCGAGCGGGTCGAGCGCATTCACATCGTCAAATACTTTCAGTCGCTGCGGGCGGCTGGCATTTCGGCGCGTTCGGTGGCGCGCGCGCTCGCGGCGATTCGCGGACTCTTCCGCTTTCTCGTCTCCGAACGGCATCTGAAGAAAGATCCGACGGAGAACCTCGAGAATCCGAAGCTCTGGTCGACGCTGCCGAAGTCGCTGCAGCCGCACGAGGTCGAAGCGCTGCTCGCGGCCCCCGATCGCGCGACCTCGGCCGGCCTGCGCGATGCGGCCATGCTCGAGCTGCTGTACGCGACCGGCCTGCGCGTCAGTGAGCTCATCAAGGTGCGCCTCGACGAGCTGGTGATGGACGCCGGTTTTCTGCGCACGATCGGCAAAGGCTCGAAAGAGCGGATCGTGCCGTTCGGCGATGCCGCGAAAGAGGTGATCGTGCAGTACATCGAGCGCGGCCGTCCGGATTTCGACAAATACGCCGATCCGCACCTCTTTCTCTCCGTCCGCGGCCGCCCAATGAGCCGCCAGGCGTTCTGGATGAAGATCGTCGCGTATGCCCGCGACGCCGGCATCCGCTCGCACATCTCCCCGCACGTGCTGCGTCACGCCTTCGCCACCCACCTCCTCGAAAACGGCGCCGATCTCCGCTCCGTCCAGATGATGCTCGGCCACGCCGACATCTCCACGACCCAGATCTACACGCACGTCTCGCGGGCCCGGCTGCAGAGGATGTACGAGTCGTTTCATCCGAGGGCGTGAGGGTTGTTGTCAGTTGTCAGTTGTCGCTGGGCGCGTTGTCAGTTGTCGGTTGTCGGTTGTCTGTGACTCAGTGGCTTGCGGCTCATCCGTGGCTTGCCGGCCCAGGCGAGACACCACAGACAACTGACAACCGACAACCGACAACGACCGGAGCAACCTTCTTCCGGGCATAATCGTCCCACTCGAGCCGTTCACAAGCGGGTCCAATGAAACGAATCCTCCTCACGATCGCGGTGCTTTTCTCCGCCCAGGCGGCGAGCGCGTCCATTGCGCTATTCGTCGACGGGCGGACGTTGAAGATCGAGACGTTCGCGGTGGAGGCGGACACGATTCATCTGGTGATGAATGGCGGCGGGAAGCTGTCTCTGCCGTTGGGGCGCGTCGAACGGATCGTCGACGACGAGATCGTGGCGGCTGAGGTCGTCGCGGAAGTGCAGAAGATCATCGAAGAAGAAGGCGGCGTTTTCCCGCGCCGCTCCTGGACGTACAGCGACCACAGCCGTCCGCTCTTCAAGTCGAGCTACAACGACATCATCATCGAGGCCGCGCGGCAGTTCGACGTCGATGCTGCCCTCGTCTCTGCCGTCATCAAAGCCGAATCCGATTACAACCCGCGCATCGTTTCGCACAAAGGTGCGCGCGGCCTGATGCAGCTCATGCCGGCGACCGCCAAGAGGTTCGGCGTCACGAACTCCTTCGACCCGAAAGAAAACATTCACGGCGGCACGCGTTACCTCCGCTGGCTGCTGAAAAAATTCGACGGCAACGCCGATCTCGCCGTCGCCGCGTACAACGCCGGCGAAGGCAACATCGCGAAATACGACGGCGTGCCGCCGTTCCGCGAAACGGTGAATTACATCAACCGCATCGCGAAACACATCCGCAAAGCAATCGAGACCGAGGTGATCCCGCGCACGAACGAGCCCGTTGCGTCGATGACCGCGGCCGGCCTCCGCTGACGACAATGCGCCTCCGCGCTTTTCTCCTCTCCATCGCAGCAATCCTCTCCACGAGCGCATTCGCGTTCGAATCGCGTCTCGTCACTACTGACGGCAAACCGGTCGTCGGCGCGCAGGTGTCGGTCGTCGATCAGAACGGCGTCGCGCGCACGGATGAGGAAGGACGCTTCACATTCACCCCCGATCCTCAATTGCCGGCCACGTTGATCGTGATCGGCAGCCGCGGCGAGATCTTTCCTCCGATCCGCATCGACTCGCTCGCGTCCGAGCTGCGGCTCGATGCGGCGTACCGGGAGTCGATCACCGTCACGACCGGCGCGACGCCGAACATCGAGGGGACGCCCGCCGCGGCCCCGGTGATCGTCGGCGCGGAAGAAATCGAGCAGCGCAAACCGGCGCACGTTGCCGAGGCGCTTGCGACGACGCCGGGAATCTCGATCCGCGGCGAAGGGCCGCCGGCCGTGCCGGTGGTACGCGGACTGGCGGGAGGGCGCACGCTCCTGCTGATCGACGACGCGCGTGTGGTCGCGGAGCGCCGCGCCGGCCCCTCCGCAACCTTCATCGATCCGCTGACCCTCGGCTCGATCGAGATCTCGCGCGGCCCCGGCTCCGTTGCGTACGGCTCGGACGCGCTCGGCGGCGTCGTGCATCTGCGGCCGCGCGATCCGGTGCCGGGCGCGCGCGACTATCGGTACGACGCCTGGTCGTCGTTCGGCGGCACGCGCGCGCAGAGTGTGGCCGCCGAGGTGACGAGCGATGCCTGGGGCGGCGCGGTGCTGGCGTCCGTGCATCTGCGCGATGCCGACGATGCACGCGACGCGAACGATGATGTGATCGCGAACTCGCAGTATCGCGATCGCGGTGTGCTGCTGCGCTTCGTGCGCGACGCCGACTGGGGACGTTTGCGCGCCGGCGTGATGTCGACCGTGGCGCGCGAGGTCGGCGCACCGACGAGCGACAACGTGCTCACGATTTATCCCGACGAACGGGCGACGCTGGCGACCTTCGCGCTCGATCTGCAGAACAGCGGATTGTTCAGCGCGGCCGCGATTCGCGGCTCGTTCGGCGGATATTCGATCACGACCAATCGCGTGCGCGCGACCGGTGTCGAGAGCGCGGCGGTGAAGGCGCGCGATGCGTCGTTCCGGTTTTCCGGAGAGCGTGCAGGCGCCCGTTCGCGCATCGTTGTCGGCGCCGATTTCGTGAGCCGCTTCGATCTGCGTGCTTCGGGCTCGATCGACGACGCGGATCGCTTCAACACCGGCGTGTTCGCATCGTGGAACGGCGGCGTCGCGCAATCGCTGCAGTTCTCGGCCGGCGGGCGCGTCGATCACATCGCCACGCGCAACCGCGGCGGATATTTCGGCGATCGTGCCGCGAACGACGTCGCGCTTTCCGGCTACACCGCGTTGACTGCGGGCCCATTTCGCAACGTCACGGCGACTCTGCAGGCGGCGAGCGGTTATCGGGAGCCGTCGCTCTCCGACCGCTACTTCCGCGGCGTGAGCGGGCGCGGATTCGCGACCGGCAATCCCGACCTCGACGCGGAGCGCAGCCTGCAATTCGATGGTGCGGTGCGCTGGAACGGCGTGCGCTCGCGCGTGGCGCTCTACGCATACGACTACCGCATCCGAAATCTGGTGGAGCGTTATCGCACCGGCGACAATTTTTTCTTCCGCAATCGCGGTGAAGCAGAGGTGCGTGGCGTCGAGCTCGAGACCGCGACGCGGCTCCGGCCGCACCTGGAATGGTCCCTCGGCGCGGCGCTCGCGCGCGGCGAGGACGTCGATACAGGCGAAGCGCTCGACGACATCGGCGGCCCGTCAGTGCACTCATCGGTGCGCTGGGCCGCAGAGCGCGCGTCGCTGTTCGCGACGCTTTCCGCGTACGGCCGCGACACGCGTCCCGGTCCGGTCGAAGTGGAGCGCGCCGGTTACGCGGAGCTCGACCTCGGGGGAGGCTGGCGGATCTCGCCGTCGCTGGAAATCCGGGTGGTCGTGCGCAACGCAACAAACGCGCAGCATTTCGGGTCGCCGGATGAAGCCGCAGCGTTCGCGCCAGGCCGAAGCGTGACGATCGGAATCAATCGATAGTTTGGAGTGCGGCGACGCCAGTCGCCGCTTTGACTTCGCGAGCCGCAGCTCGCGCTGCGGCAGGGAAAGCGACGCCACTTCATCAGCCGACCCGAAATGCTGCGGGTTCGCGGCGGATGAAGCCGATCAAGTCGCCCCGTTGGCCGCAAGCAGCGAGCAGTTTTGGAGTGCGG
>DASVRB010000192.1:0-6142 GCA_036388835.1 Thermoanaerobaculia bacterium
CCGCCGACTATCGAACTTCGGCGGGCTGAAGCCCGCCGCTCCACTTAGTTTCCGCCCGCCTTCGTGTAATCCAACGCGGCACCAAGCGCGTCCACCATCGCCCCCTCCAGATCCAGATTGATCTGACTGATCCGCTTCTGCAGGTCCATCAGCGTTTCGCGTTCGCGGCGGGCGATGGTGAGCGACCAGTGAAGGTCGCGTTGAACGGCTTCCGTCTCCTTCACGATAAGCCGGCCGACGGTATCGAGATCCGCGGATGAGGCTTGTTCGCGCGCCTTCTCCAGCACCTCGCGCGATTTGTTGATCGCGGAGAGCGTTCGGGCGTGCGCGGGGGGATTTTCAGCGGCGCGTTTGCTCGCTTCCTCCACGCGATCGAGCGCTTTCTGGATCGCGGCATTTCTCTGGAAATCCTGCAGCTCGCCCCCGGCCTGCGAGAGCTGCGCGAGGATGAAGGCGTCGCGGCTGATTCCTTTCGCCAGCAGGCCGAGGCGGCGCTCGTAACCGGCCAGGATGTTGCCGAGTTGCTGAGGGGCCTGAACGATCCGTTCGTCCTGAGCGAAGAGAGCGGTGGCGGAGAGGGCGACGCACAGCAGCAGCAGCAATTTGCGCATGCTGTTACGACGCGGCGCGTCAGGCCGGGTTTCGCACCAGCACGCGCGCGAGCGCGGCGGCCTGCTCGCGGATCTCCGGAATGGCCGTCGACTCCCAAAGCGCGGGACGGCGCAGCGGGCCGAGCGTGTAGAGACCGTCAAGTGGTTGACCATCGCTGCCGAGCAGCCGTCCGTCGTCGGCAGTTTCGACGCCGAGGCGGAGTGCATCGGGGACCAGCCAGCCGGCGCGGCGGAGTTGCACGACCAGAGGCAGATCGAGTTTCGCGTAATCAGCCGCGGGGCCGGTGCAGTTGATCGCGCGCGCCACCTGCAGCGTGCGCGTTTCGTCACTGCCGCGCGGTTGCCAGACGACTTCGAGCGCGCCGCTCATCGAGACGATGCGGCCGCGCAGCACTTCCAGTCGCAGTTCCGCGAGCACCGCGGGGGCGGCGCGGTGCCGATGCACGTCCCAGAGGCTGCGCAGATGGCGGAGGAACGATGCGCGCTGCGCAGCCGACCAGCTCCGCCAGATCGTCGACGTGTGCGGCCGCAGACTATCGATCGCGGAGCGCCACTCTTCCTGCGAGCGCACCCACCGCAGCGCTTCGAGCGGCGACGCGAACGGCACCGAGGCAATCGGCCGCGGCGTCGAGGCGGCGTGCGGTTGCGGCAGACGTCCATGACGCGAAAGCGCGTAAATCGGGCCGGTGTGCCCCTCGTGGCGAATGGCCATCGCCACGTCGATGGCGGTGAGGCCGGTGCCGATCAGCAACACCGGCGCATCGGCGGCGAGGCCGATCGCCGCGCCGGGCGCCCACGGATCGCGCACGTACTCGAGCGGCACCTCTCCCTGCAACTGCAGCGGATCGGCAGGCGGGAGATTGCCGAGCGCGAGCACGACGTTCTGCGCGCGCACGGTGCGATCGTCGTGCAGGTGCACGACCCATTCATCCTCATCGCGCGTCAGCCCGACCGCGGTGCCGCCGACGCGCGTCACCCGTTCGTACGTGTCGCGCTCCGCGAGCAGCGAGGCGAGGTAATCGCCGTACAGCGGCCGCGGCGCGAACGTCCCCGCTTCCGCGGTGGCGATGCGGCCGCGCAGCCAGCGCAGAAAGTGCTCCGGATCTTCGGGCAGCGCGCTCATCCGTCCGGCGGGCACATTCAGCAGATGCGCGCCGTACGGCGTGCCGTACGCGAGCCCGCGTGCTGCACGCGCACCCGCTTCGATCAGCGCGCCGCGCGCGCCGGGGCCGCCGATGCGGGCGAATTGCACCGCGGTGAGCGTGCCGCTCGCGCCGGCACCGATGATCGCGACGTCGTACCGCGTCACGCGCGCTTCGCTGCCTTCGTCTTGGTGGATGCAGTGGCGGCGCGCATCGCCTCGTGCCGGGCGATGAACGCGTCGGGCGGCGTGCTGGCGATCGCTTTCGCGATCGCATCGAGAGCGAGGTCCTGCGGCTTTTTGAATCGCACGCACGACTTGCCCATGTCGAGCTTCTTCCCCGCTCTGGCAAAGTCGTCGCGCAGCTCGGCGGCCTGAGCCTCGTCCGAGTAGGCGCCCATCAGATAGAGCGAATAGCCGTTTTTCTGCGGCGCGAAAGCAAGGTACGAGAGCGGCTGGCCGTTGTACGTGTCGGGATATTTTTCGAGCGGGATTTCATACGTCAGCATCCCCGAGGAGACCGACTCCACGTAGCCCTTGGGCAGGTTCTTGCGAATGAGATCGCGGATCTCCGCGACCACGTCGCGGCGCTCTTCCGGGAGCGATGCAAGGTAGCTTTCGACCGTCACGGCGGGAGCGGCTTGGCCCATGAAACTTAGTGTAACGCGGCGCGTAGAATCGCCCGCGGCAATAGATCAAGGAGGCAAGGATGAGAAGAGTGTTGTCATTGGCGACGCTGCTGGTGCTCGTTTGCACGAGTGCGTTCGCGCAGGACCTCGCGTCATTCGAGAAACGGACTCAGGTGCGCAAGCTGGACAACGGGTTGACCGTGATCCTGCTCGAGCGGCACGACGCGCCGGTGTTCTCGTATGCGACGGTGGTCAACGCCGGTTCGGCGCAGGAAGTCGCCGGCATCACCGGCCTGGCGCACATGTTCGAGCACATGGCCTTCAAAGGCTCGGACCGCGTCGGCACCACGAACTGGGAAGCAGAGCGCGCGGCCCTGGCGCGGGTCGAAACGACCTACGCTGCCTACGACCGCGCACGCCGCGCGGAGACCGGACGCGACGAAGCGCGCGTCCAGGAGCTCGAGAAAGCGTGGCGCGATGCCATGGCCGAGGCGGACAAATACATCACCAACGACGAGTTCTCGCAGGTCATCGACCGCGCGGGCGGCGTCGGCATGAACGCGTTCACCGCGTCCGACATGACCGCCTACTTTTTCTCGATGCCGTCGAACCGTTTCGAGCTGTGGGCATTCATGGAGTCGGAGCGTTTCCGCCAGCCGGTCTTCCGGCAGTTCTACAAAGAGCGCGACGTCGTCAACGAAGAGCGGCGCATGCGCATCGAGAGCAGCCCGTTCGGGCGCCTGCTCGAGCAGTTCCTCTCCACCGCCTTCATCGCCCATCCGTATGGTGCGGGCACCGGCATCGGCTGGCCGTCGGACCTCGCGACGTTCTCCGCGACCGACGCCGCGGAGTTCGCGAAGAAGTATTACGTGCCGTCGAACATGGTCATCGCCATCGTCGGCGACGTGAATTCGGCCGAAGCGTGGCCGATCATCGAGCGCTACTTCGGCCGTCTGCCGAAGGCGCCGGCGCCCGAGCCGCTGCGCACGATCGAGCCGCCGCAGGTGGCCGAGCGCGTGGTCACGCTGCGCGAGACCGCACAGCCGCTGTACGTCGAGGGCTACCACCGTCCCGCCGCCACGCACCCCGACGACAACATCTATGACGTGATCTCGATGCTGATGTCGAGCGGCCGCACCTCGCGGCTGTATCGCTCTCTGGTGCGCGACAAGAAGATTGCCGCCGCGGCCGCCGGCTTCAACGGCTTTCCCGGCGAAAAGTATCCGAACCTCTTCACGTTCTACGGCGTCACGACGCCCGGCCATACGCCCGATGAACTCGCGGAAGGGATTCGCGCGGAGATCGAGCGCCTCAAGACCGAGGACGTGCCGGCCGCGGAGCTGCAGTCGGTGAAAACGCGCGTGAAAGCGGGCGTGCTGCGCCAGCTCGCGAGCAACGAAGGTCTGGCCCTGCAGCTCGCCAGCTACCACACGCTCTACGGCGACTGGCGCGAGCTCTTCCGCGAAGTCGAAGGGATCGACAAGGTCACGGCCGCCGATGTGAAGCGCGTCGCGAACGCCACCTTCACGCCGTCGAATCGCACGGTCGCGAAACTGGAGTCGCTCGCCAAAGGAGCCACGAAATGAAGAAGCTCGCATCCCTTGCAGTGATGCTGTTGATGGCGGCCGGCGCGAGCGCGCAGGCCACCAGCCACACGCAGATCAAGTCGCCGCCGCTGCGCAGCTTCTCGATGCCGCAGCCGAAGCGCATCGCCCTGCCGAACGGCATGGTCATCTTCATTCAGGAAGATCACGAGCTGCCGCTCATCAAAGGCTCGGCCACCATCCGCGGCGGCTCGCGCAACGTGCCGGCGGCGAAGGCCGGCCTCACCACGATTTACGGACAGGCGTGGCGCACCGGCGGCACCGCCACGCGCAGCGGCGACGAGCTCGACGAGATGCTCGAAGCGCGTGCGGCGCGTCTCGAGACCACCAGCGGCAGCGACTCGAGCAGTGTCACGATGGACGTGCTGAAGGGCGACCTCGACACGGTGTTCCCGCTCTGGGTCGACCTGCTCCGCAATCCGGCCTTCCGCCAGGACAAGATCGATCTCGCGAAGACGCAGGCGAACACCGCGATCTCGCGTCGCAACGACGAGCCGGGCGGCATCCTGATCCGCGAATCGACGCGGCTCGGATACGGCCCGAATTCTCCCTACGCGCAGCAGGCCGAGTACGCGACGATCGCCTCGGTGAACCGCGACGACCTGCTCGCGTTCCACAAGCAGACCGTTCATCCGAACAACATCATTCTCGCCTTCATCGGCGACTTCAACGCGGCGCAGATGGAGCAGCGTCTGCGCGCGGCGTTCTCGTCGTGGCCGCGCGGTCCGCAGGTGACGATTCCGGATCCGGCCATGACCCCGGCCAAGCCCGGCATCTACTTCATTTCGAAGGATGACGTCACGCAGGCCAACATCGCCATGGTGCATCCGGGCGCGCAGCGCAACAGCCCCGACACGCCGGCCATCGTGGTCGCGAACGAAGTGCTGAGCGGCGGTTTCTCCGGCCGTCTCATGCAGACGCTGCGCACGCAGCGCGGCCTCACGTACGGCGCCGGCGGCAGCATCGGCGTGCCGTGGGATTACCCGGGTCTTTTCCGCGTGCAGATGTCGACGAAGAGCGGCACGACGCTCGAGTCGATCGAAGCGCTCCGCGGCGAAGTGCGCCGCATGATCGACGCGCCTGCCACGGCGGCCGAGCTGTCGCTCGCGAAGGAGTCGATCCTCAACGCGTTCGTCTTCACGATGGATACGCGCGAGAAAGCGCTGCAGCAGCAGGTGCTGCTCGAGATGTACGGCTTCCCCGCCGACTACTACCAGAAGTGGCCGGGCCTCATCGAGAAGGTGACGGCCGCGGACGTGGCGCGCGTCGCGAAGACGTACCTGCGCCCCGATCAGCTCGCGGTGCTCGTGGTCGGCAACGAGAAGGAGTTCGAGAAGCCTCTCTCGACCCTCGGCACGGTGACGCCGATCGACATCACCATCCCCACCGCCGATGCGGGGCAGCAGAAAGCGGCCCCTTCGGCCAGCAATCCCGAGGGAATGGCGCTCGTGCAGAAAGTGCGCGACTTCGTCGGCGGCGCCGCCGCGATCGGCAGCATCAACGCATCGCGCACCGTCGCCAGCATGTCGATGCAGACGCCGCAGGGTGCGATGAACGCCGACGCCACGACCATCGTGCAGTACCCGAGCTCGATGCGTCAGGAGATGGTGCTATCGATGGGGACGATGACCACCGTCATCACGCCGTCGACCGCATTCGTGATCACGCCGATGGGAACGCAGGACCTGCCGTCGTCGCGCCGTGATGCGGCGGTGACGGACATGAAGACCGACTTCATGCACATCCTCCGCAACGTCGACAATCCGAAGTACACCTTCACCGCCGGCGGCACCGAGAAGATCGGCAACGTCGACGCGCGCATCGTCGACATCTCGCCCGAGGGCGGCACCGTTCGCTGGTACGTCAACCCTGCCACCGGCGAGCTGCTGCGCACCATCCGCAACACCCAGGGCGGCGGTGCACCGGCGACGAACGTCACCGACTACTCCGAGTGGAAGCAGTTCGGCTCGATCAAAGTGCCGACCGTCGCCTCCGTCACCCGCAACGGCGAAAAAGCCGCTGAGATCCGCGTGACGACCGTCGAAGCGAATCCGAGCATCGACGCAAAGGCGTGGGCGAAGCCGTAGTTCTCACGTTCTGCAGCACGTGAAAAAGCGACGGGCGCAAGCCCGTCGCTTTTTTTGTTTGGAGGGTTCT
>DASVRB010000193.1:0-1559 GCA_036388835.1 Thermoanaerobaculia bacterium
GTGCTCGCGGACCATGGCGTCGACGGCACGCGAATCGGTGATGTCGAGCTCGTTCCTGGTCAGGGCGATGACGTCTTCACCACACTCGGCGAGCTCATCGCGCACGTCGGTGCCGAGCATGCCGCCGGCACCGGTGATGAGCCACTTCACTTCTCGTCGGAGGACTTCGGGAGGGCCTTCTCGTCCTTGTTTCCCTTGGAGAGACCGTCGCGGAAATTCGAGATCCCCTCGCCGAGGCCGCGGCCGAGTTGCGGGAGTCGGCTCGCGCCGAAAATCACGATGACGATGACCAGAATGACGAGAAGTTCAGGCATTCCCATGCCAAACATGAGCATATTCCTCCAAGGTGGACCGACAGCCGCGGCAGTGTAACCCGAAGCCTGTTCGGGAGGCAGAACAGGAAGCGGAGACGATGCGTTCCAGTTGTTAAACTGCGACCCAATGCTCGACCTCTCCGGACTCAATCCCCCGCAGCGCGAAGCCGTCGTTCACGGCAGCGGTCCGCTGCTCGTTCTCGCCGGCGCCGGCTCGGGGAAAACCCGCGTCATCACCTACCGGATCGGTCATCTGATGGGCGAGATGGGCGTCCGGCCGCACAACATTCTGGCGGTCACATTCACGAACAAAGCGGCCGCCGAAATGCTGCATCGTGTCGATCAGCTCGTGCCGCCGAGCGGCAACTCCCGCCCGTGGGTCGGCACGTTCCACTCGACCGCCCTCCGCATTCTTCGCCGCTACGCCGACCGCCTCGGCTTCACGAAGTCGTTCGCCGTCTACGACACCGCCGACCAGATGACGCTCGTCCGCCGCTGCATGCGCGAGCTGAACATGAACGACGAGGCCTTCCCGCCGCGCTCGGTGCTGACGCGCATCTCTTCGGCGAAGAACGAGCTGATCGGACCGGTCGAGTACGAGAAGACGAACCTCGATTTCTTCGGCTCCCGCGTCTCCGAGATTTACCGCCAGTACCAGAAGCGTCTGCGCGAGTTCGACGCGATGGACTTCGACGATCTGATCGGCAACTACGTGCAGTTGCTCGAGAAAAACGAAGACGTGCGCAACGAGCTGCACGACCGCTTTCAGCATCTGCTGATCGACGAGTACCAGGACACCAATCGCGCGCAGTACGTGCTCGTGAAACTGCTCGCCGGAAAAGCCGGGAACATCGTGGCGGTCGGCGATGAAGACCAGTCGATCTACAAGTTCCGCGGTGCCGACATCAACAACATCCTCAACTTCGAGCGCGACTTTCCGGGCGCGAAGATCATCAAGCTCGAGCAGAACTATCGCTCCACCGGCAACATCCTCAGCGCGGCCACCGGCGTCGTGTCGAACAACGTCGCCCGCAAAGGCAAAACGCTTTTCACGAGCAGCGGCAAAGGCGATCCGGTGCGCGTCGTGACGTGCAGCAACGATCGCGAAGAAGCGCAGTTCGTCCTCGAAAAAATCTCCTCGCTGCGCAACACAAAGTACAAGCTGACCGACTTTGCGATTCTCTTCCGCACCAACGCCCAATCGCGGCCGTTTGAAGAAGAGCTGCTCCGCGCGAACATGCCGTA
>DASVRB010000194.1:0-1682 GCA_036388835.1 Thermoanaerobaculia bacterium
CCGCCGACGTTATTCATCGTTTGGCGGGCTAAGAGCCCGCCGCGCCACCGTCTTTCGTCACGCGGGAACCCCGCTTCATCCCATTCACATCCTTTTTACGACTCGCCGACGCATTTCCGCTGCTAGAATCGCGGCTTCCTCCCCGGCAAACCTTCAGACAATTCAGGAGCGTGCTGTGCGTCGACTACTCGTCCTCCTCACCCTTGTTGTGCTTTCCGTCCCCGCGTTTGCTCAGAGCGGCCTGCGTATTTCCGAATACGTCGAGGGCTCCGGCAACAACAAAGCAATCGAGATCTACAACGGCACCGGCGCCGCCGTGAACATCGGCAACTATCAGTTGAAGATGTACTTCAACGGCTCGACGAGCGTCGGCACCACCGTCTTCTTTGCCGGGCAGCTGGCGCCGGGCGCCGTGTACGTGGTCGTGCACGCGCAGGCGGGCTCGGTGCTGATGGACAAAGCGCACGTCTACAGCGATGCGTCCTGGTACAACGGTGACGACGCGATCGTCCTGTCGCGCGTCAGCGACAACCTCATCGTCGACTCCATCGGCCAGATCGGCTTCGATCCCGGCACCGAGTGGGGCACCGGCCTCGTCTCGACGGCCGACAACACGCTGCGCCGCAAGCAGAGCGTGACGGTCGGCGACACGAACCCCTTCGACGCGTTCAATCCCGCGCTGCAGTGGGACGGCTTCGCGAACAACACCTTCGACGACGTCGGCTTCTACAGCGCCACGCCTCCTCCGCCGCCCGTCGTCGTGCGCGAGATCTACGAGATCCAGGGCAGCGGCGCCGCGTCTCCGTTCGTCGGACAGACGGTCGAGACGCGCGACGCGATTGTGACCGCGGTCGGCAATCAGGGCTTCTTCATTCAGACGCCCGACTACCGCGCCGACAACAGCAGCGCGACCTCGAACGGCATCTACGTCTTCACCGGCAACACCGCGGCGGTCGCGGTCGGCGATCAGGTGGCCGTCAAAGGCGGCATCGTGGAGTTCTTCAACTTCACGGAGTTCAGCGGCACGATCACGATCAACGTCGACGCGCACGGAATGCCGCTGCCGGCGCATGTGAACCTGGCGCCCGGCTACTCGAATTTCGAGCCGCTCGAAGGAATGCTGGTGCGCGTGACGAACGGCGCCGCGACCTCGGGCACGGACCAGTTCGGCGAGACGACGATCGTCGCCGCGTCGACGCGCCCGTTCCGCACGCCCGGCGTCAACGGCGGCAACTATCCGGAGATCCTCGACGTCGATCCGACCGGTCTCGGCGGAGCCGCGCAGCTCATCGTCGGCGGCGCTTCGATCCAGCTCGCCGAGGGACCGCTCGCGTTCGACTTTGGCGACTACAGCATCTGGTCGACCACACTGCAGTACACGAATCCGGCGTATCCGCGCGCGGCCCGTGCGCGTAACGCGGGCGAGCTCACCGTCGCCGCGCAGAACATGCTGCGCCTCTTCGACGATGAGAACGATCCGCTGCTCAACGAGCCGGTCACCGCGGCCGCCGCGTACGAAGCGCGTCTCGCCGTGATCTCGCAGCACATCCGCACGAACCTCGGCGCGCCCGACGTGCTGGCGGTCTCCGAGGTCGAGAACATCTCGACGCTGATGGACCTCGCCGAGCGCGTCAACCTCGATGAAGCGGGCCTCAACTACGTGGCCTACCTCGAAGAAGGCA
>DASVRB010000195.1:0-8439 GCA_036388835.1 Thermoanaerobaculia bacterium
CGCGATCGATTTCGCAACGCTGTCGCTCCTCCTCGCGCGCGGCCGTGACGTAGTCTGGTCACCGAGTCGCGCGGCAGCACTCGCGGCGATCGTGTACGCGCTCGCCATTCCGGTGATCGGCGCGCATGCGCCGAATGGCGACGAGCCGTACTACCTCGCCGTCTCCGAGTCGCTCGTGCGCGACTTCGATTTCGACCTGCGCAACCAGTACGCCGCTCACAAAATCGGCCCGCAGTTCAACGATCCGACCGGTCCGAACGGCGAGCAGTACTCGCGTCACGAGCCGTTTCTCTCGGTGCTGATGGTGCCGGGCTTTGCGCTCGCGGGGGCGAACGGAGCAATTGCGACGCTCGCACTTTTCGGCGTGCTGCTCGTCCGTTCGACGTTCCGCTGGATGGAAGACGAGGGGGTGCCGGACGCTCATGCGCGCGCGGTGTTCCCGTTCTTCGCGCTCGGCGCGCCGGTGCTGTTCTATGCGACGCGGATGTGGCCGGAGGTGCCGGCGGCGTTTTTCTTCGTCGAGGCGCTGCGCGGCGCGCGCAATCAGCGGCTGAAACGCTGGCTCCCCGCGCTCCTCGGCCTGGTGATGTTGAAGCTGCGATTCCTGCTCGTGGCGGTCGGCCTGATCGCGACGATGCTGTTCGATCGTCGCCCCGCGCGCGCGCAGAGTGGCGGGAAGCGCACCACGCTGCTGATTGCGGCCGCGGTGCTGGTCGTGCCGCTGGCGGTGCTCTATTTCCTCACCGGCAGCGCGACGAACGTGCATTCGTGGGGCGAGCTGCTGCCGGCGCCGGCGCATCGTTACGTCGTCGGTTTTTTCGGCCTGCTCGCGGATGGTTTCGGCGGCATCCCGTTTCAGGCGCCGTTCTTTCTCTTCGGCCTGTTTGCAATTACGCGCTGGCGCACCACCCCGCGCGGCTTTCGAACCGGCGTGCTGGCCGCGACGCTCTACATCCTCTATCTACTGCCACGACCCGAGTGGCACGGCGGATGGGCGCCGCCGCTGCGCTATCTCGTTTTCCTGATGCCGGTGCTGGCGCTCGGAGCGGCATCGGTGTGGGACCGGATCTCGCGCGGCGCGATCGCAATCGCCGCGGTGTGGACCATCGGCGTGACGGTGCATGGGCTCGCATATCCGTACCGCCTCTTTCACATCGCGAATGGCGAAACGCCGGCGGGGGAGTGGCTCTCTCACCTTTACGGCAGCGATTTCTCGCGCCTCATTCCGAGCTTCATCCGGCCGAACGAGGTGCGCTGGATCGGCGTCGCGGTGGTGCTCGCGCTCGTGACGGTCGGGCTGCGCCGCTGGAAGCACGATCTGGCGATTCCGCTGTTCGCGCTGGCGCTCGCAATCGGCTTCACGTACGCGCGGAAGCCAGGCTCGCGCATCGACTTTGAAGACGCACACGTGACGAAGTCGGGCGGCACGCTCTACCCGCACGAGTACGAGATGGTGCGCTTCTGGTTCCGCAGCGGTTGGGTGCTGGACGCGGGGCAATCGGTCTCGTTTCTCGCGCGGCGCGGGACGCACACGCTCGAGTTCGTGACCGGCCTCGGCGCGGCGTTCGAGCTGGCCGGCCGCGCGTACCACGTCGATCCGGCGCCCGGCTATCAGCGCATCCGCGTCACGATCGCGGAAGAAGGCCGCGTGACGCTGCACTGCGTGAGCGGCGCGATCAACCTCGAACGGATGGAGCACGAGTCGCCATGAACGAGCCGATCGACGTGATCGTGCTCGACATCGACGGCGGTCCGATGCTCGACGACTGTCTCGCGTCGATTCGCGCGCAGACAATCGCGGCGAACCCGATCGTGTTCGACAACGGCTCGCGCACTCCCGTTCCCGGCGCGATCCGCAGCGAACGGAACCTTGGCTTTGCGGGCGGTGCAAACGCGGCCTTCCGCCACTCCACCAGTCCGTACGTCGCGCTGGTGAACAACGACGTCGTGCTCGACCGCGACTGGCTGGCCACCGTTCGCGACGCGCTGGAGCGCGATCCGCGGCTGGCCGCGGTGCAGTCGATCATTCGCCGCCCCGACGGGCGGATCGATGGCGCCGGCATCGACGTGAGCGACGGCACGTATCGGCAGATCGGGCACGGGCAGCAGCTCGGCACGCCTCTGGCGGTAGCGTGGGGCGTGTCCGCGACCGCCACGCTGTATCGACGCGCCGCCGTCGGCGAACGGCTGTTCGACGATCGCTTCTTCGCCTACTACGAAGACGTCGAGCTCTGCGCCCGTTTGCGCGAGCAGGGCTGGCGCACGGCGGTGCTGCCGGTCGTGAAGGCGACGCATCGCGGCTCGCAGAGTGCGAACGCGCTCGGCGGCGCGGCGTTGCGGCTCCGGACGCGCAACCGCTACTTCGTCGCAAGGCTGCATCGCGGCGCCGGGAGGATCGGCGCGCTGCTGTGGGAAGATGCGCGGCTCGCATTGCGAGGGCGCACCTCGCTCCGCGGCGTGATCGAAGGTCTATGTTCTCCGTTGTAGTTCACACGCCCGACGTCGTCGGGGACCGCATGGCCGGACCGGGCATTCGCGCGTGGCACCTCGCCTCGGAGCTGGCGAAGCACTTCCCGACGCGTCTCATCGCCAAACGTGAAGGCGACGCGCCGGTCGACGTGACGCTGATCTCGCACGGCTCCTCGGAGGCGCGACGCGCGTTGCGCGACGCGGACGTGCTGATCGGCCAGCCGGCGCGCGGCTTCGGGAAACAGCGCAAAGAGCAGCGCATCATCTACGACCTCTTCGATCCGACCGTGCTGGAGCTGCGCGAGCTTTACGGCCACGCGCCGTCACCTCGGCAGCGCGTGCATCTGGCGGCGGAATGGTGGCGTCTGTCGGCGGCCATGTCGCGCGCCGACCTCCTCGTCTGCGCCGCGAAAAAGCAGCGCGAGTTTTACGAGCGGCTGCAGAGCGGCGACGCGTCGTGGATCGAAGTGCCGTTCGGCATCGACCTCGCCGACACGCTCGGCTGCCGCAAACCGCAGGACAACCTGGTGGTGTGGGGCGGCGGCGTGTGGGAGTGGCTCGATCCTCTGACCGCGATCGACGCGGTGGTCCGGGTGAACGAAGAGGGCGTTCGCGCAAACCTTCTCTTCCTCGGCCGCTCGCGTCCGAATCGCGATCTCATCGATCGCCGCCGCGACGACCGTTTCGACCGGCTCCTCGCGCGCGGCGGCCGCTTCGTGTCGGCCAATGACGAATGGGTGCCGTACCGCGAGCGGCTCTCGTGGCTGCGTGCGGGCAAAATCGCTATCATGCTGCACCGTCGTACGGCGGAGGCCGACTACTCCATCCGCACGCGTCTGTTCGACGCGATCGCGGCCGGGATCCCGGTGATCGCCTCAGCGGGGGGCTTCGCGGCAGACCTGGTGGAGCGGGAAGGTCTCGGCATCGTCGTTCCGCCGGGAGACACCGTCGCCGTCGCGAACGCGATCCGGCGGTTGCTCACGGACGACGGAATCCACTCGGCTTGCGTAGAAAGTCTCGAGCGCATCAGGCCACGGTTTGCGTGGGATGTCGTGACACGCCCGCTCGTCAGCGCGATCAATCAATGGCAAAGGTAGTCTTGAACGAGGATGTCACCACGAGCCGAACCAGCGACCCTCGAGCTGCGGGAAGCCCGCCGCCGTCGGCTCGCCTGCGGCCCCTCGATCTTTCGATCCTGATCGTCACCTGGAACAGCGAGCGCTGGATCGGCCGCTGCCTCCGCGCCATTCCGGCCGCCTGCGAGGGACTCGACTACGAAGTGCTGGTGCACGACAACGCCTCGAAAGACGCGACCGTCGCGCACGTCGGCGACGCGCGGCTGATCCGCAGCTCGTACAACGCCGGTTTCGCGGCCGGCACGAACAGCGCGTTCGCTGCCTCGAGCGGCCGCTACGTTTTTCTGCTCAACCCCGATTGCGAGCTCGCCCCGCGCGCGCTCACGACGCTCTTCGACTTTCTCGAGCAGCACCCGAACGCCGCGGCCGCCGCGCCGCTGCTGCTCGATGAAGACGGCGGCAGCGACCAGCGCGAGTTCCAGTTGCGGCGGCTGCCGTCGCTCGCGACGCTGATGGCCGAGGTGCTGCTGATCGATAAATTGTTCCCGAAGAATGCGACCACGGCGCGGTACCGGTACCGCGATCTCGACCTCACCGAGCCGCGTCGCATCGAGCAGCCGGCCGCGGCGGCGTTGCTGCTGCGCCGCGACGTCGTCGACGAGATCGGCCCGCTCGACGAGCAGTTCGCGCCGGCGTGGTTCGAAGATGTCGACTACTGCCGGCGGCTCGCCGAAAAAAATAAAGAAATCTGGGTCGTGCCGGAGGCGCAGGCGACGCATGTCGGCGGCGTGAGCCTCGAGCACATCCGCTTCGCCGCCTTCGTCGATGTCTGGTATCGCAACATGTGGCGGTACGGGCGGAAGTGGTTGCGGCCGGCGCAGGCGGAAGCGCTGCGCTGGGCCATCATCGTCGGCATGCTGTTGCGTTGCGCCGCGGCGGGCCTGGCCGGCCTGCGGCCGCGCGGAATCAAACGTTGGGATGCGTTCCGTGCGTACGCGAACGTGCTGAGGAAGGCATTCGAGAGATGGAGCCCCGACTCGTCTCTGTCGTCCTCGTAACCTGGAACAGCGCGCGGTATCTCCGTCGCTGCCTCGAGGGCATCCTGCAGCAGACGCATGACCGCGTCGAGCTGATCGCGATCGACAACGCCTCGGCCGACGATTCGGTCGCCCTCGTCGCGCCGCACGCCGCGACGATCATTCGCAACGACACGAACCGCGGCTTCAGCGCCGCCGTGAATCAAGCCATCGCTGTCGCACGCGGCGAGTTTCTCCTCGTCGTGAATCCCGACTGCTACCTGCTCCCCGATTACGCCGCGCGCCTCGTCGACGCCTTCGCGTCATCCCCCGACATCGGCTCCGCCACCGGCCTCCTGATCCGCGCCCGCGGCACGAACATCGAGCCGACCGACGAGATCGACTCGATGGGCATCCGGATGACGCGCAATGGAAGGCATTTGGATATCGGGCAGGGGGAGAGGGTGGGCGTTTACGGAGTTCCTCGGAGTTCCTCGGGTTCCTCGGAGTTCCTCGGTTCCTCGGAGTTCCTCGGTTCCTCGGAGTTCCTCGGTTCCTCGGTTCCTCGGTTCCTCGGTTCCTCGGAAATGTCATCCGACTCGCTCCCTCCGAGGAACTCCGAGGAACTCCGAGGAACCGAGGAACTCGAAAACCCGAGGCACCGAGGCACCGAGGAACCGAGGCACCGCCTGATCGAAGTCTTCGGCGTCTCCGGCGCCGCGGCGATGTTCCGCATCTCCTTCCTGCACGATGTCGCGATCGATGGAGAGGTGCTGGACGAAGACTTTTTCGCGTATCGCGAAGATGCCGATCTGGCGTGGCGGGGACGGTTGTTCGGATGGCGTGCGGTATGTGATCCGGAGGCGGTGGCGTATCACGTTCGGCGCGTGACCCCCGAGGCGCGGCGGGAGCTGCCGGCGGATGTGAACATGCACTCCGTGAAGAACAGGTTTCTGCTGCGGGTCAAAAATCAGGGGGCGTATCTCGCGTTGCGCAATCTGCCGTTCGAGCTCGCGCGCGATCTGGTGGTGCTCGTTGCGGCACTGACGATCGAGCGGACGTCGTTGCCGGCGTTTCCGTGGCTGTGGCGCAATCGGCGGAGCGTGCTGGCGAAGCGGCGGGCGATTCAGCGGCGCCGCAAGTTGAGCGATCGCGAGCTGGCCAGGTGGTTTGCGTGAGCAAATCCCGACCGCAGGGAGGGATCTCCGCGTGAAGCTCGCGATCCTCGGCACGCGCGGCGTTCCTGCGAATTACGGCGGTTTCGAAACCTTCGCGGCCGAGCTGTCGACGCGGCTCGCGCAGCGCGGTCACGACGTCAGTGTCTATTGCCGTGAAGCGGGGCCCGACGCATGGAACGGCGTTCGTCGCATCGTTCTCCCGGCCGCGAAGCACAAGTACCTCGAGACCGTTTCGCACGCGTTTCTCTCCGCGCTCGATGCCATGCGCCGCGACTTTGACGCGGTGCTGGTCTGCAATGCCGCGAACGCGTTCGTGCTCCCGCTGCTGCGCGCGGCGCGCATCCCGTGCGCGATCAACGTCGACGGCATCGAGCGCCGGCGCCGCAAGTGGAACGTGCTCGGCCGCGCGGTCTACTCGATCGGCGAGGCGATGTCGGTCAGCTCCGCCACCGCGCTCATCGCCGACGCCACGGTGATCGCCGATTACTACCGCGAGAACTACGCCGCGGCGCCGGTGACGATCCCGTACGGCGCCGATTTCCCGGCCGAGGAGGACTCCGACGTTCTGGAGCGCCTCGGCGTCCGCGACTACATCCTTTATGTGAGCCGCTTCGAGCCGGAGAACAACCCGCTCGAGGTCGTGCTCGCGTACGAAAAACTCGCAGACGCGCCGCCGCTGGTGATGCTCGGAAAGGGGCTGTACGCGCACGAGCTCGTCGCCGAGCTGCACCGCCACGCCAGCGATCGCATCCTCTTTCCCGGCGCGCTCTACGGACGCGATTACCGGACGCTGCAGCGGAACGCGCTCCTGTACATCCAGGCGACCGAGGTTGGTGGGACGCATCCGGCGCTCATCGAGGCGATGGCCTCGGGGGGACGCGTTCTCGCGCACGACACGCCGGAGAATCGGGAAGTGGGCGGCGACGCCGTAGGTTATTTCTCGCTCAGGCCCGAACAGACGCTCACCGGCACGGTTCGGGAATGGCTCGCCGCCGCCGACCTGAGAGAGGACTACCGCATGCGCGCGCGGAAGCGAGCGGAGGAGTTGTATTCGTGGGAGAAGGTCACCGACGACTACGAACGCCTCTTCGCGGCGATCGCCACGTAGGCCGAATCCTCGTTGGACGGTCGTGGCTTTCGCTCCGTATATCGTTGCGGTATAGATAGATCCAGATGCTGAAACAGAAGGCGCAAGTGGTTGCGCGGATCGTTTTCGGAGTCGACCTCGCGTTGACTTCGCTGGCATTTTTCGCCGCCTTCTTCATCCGCGACACCATCCTCCCGGTCCTCGATCCGGTCCACTTTCCAACCGGCCTCTTCCCTCTCCATGAGTACCTGAAGATCTACCCGCTGGTGCTGATCATCTGGTCGGCGCTGCTCTTCAGCTACAACAGCTATCACTCGCACCGTACGATTCCGCTGACGCGCGAGGCGCTGACGACGATCCGTGTGGTGATGGTCGGCAACGTCCTGCTCGCCACGCTGGCGTACCTCCTGCCGTTGCGGCAGCTCTCGCGCTCCTGGTTCGTGCTGTTCGCCGCGCTCGCGACGGTGCTGCTGGTGGCCGAGAAGATTCTGGTGCGCGTGCTGGCGCGCTGGGTCCGCTCGAAAGGTCTCAACTACCGCACGGTCCTGATCGTCGGCACCGGCCGCCGCGCCACCGACATCGCCCGGATGATCGTCGGTCACAAGTACTGGGGCTACAAGATCCTCGGCTTCGTCTCGGATGGCCACCGTCTCTCAAACGGCTGGGCGCGCTACCGCGTCTACGGCAATGTGCCGGACCTGAAGCGGATCGTGGAGAGCCGCGCCATCGACGAGCCGATCGACGAGATCGTGTTCGCGGTGACCCGCAAGAAGCTCGACGAGATGAAGCAGATCTTCATCATGTGCGAGGAGCTCGGCATCCGCACCCGCGTGGCGATGAACATTTTCCAGAACCGCGTCGCGCGCCTGGAGCTGGAGGAGCTGGAAGGCGTTCCGTTCCTCACGTTCACGACCACGCCGTCGAACGAGACGCAGCTCGCGCTCAAGCGCCTGCTCGACGTGGCGGTGTCGCTGCTCCTCCTGACGCTGGCGTTTCCGGTGATCGGCATCGCGGTGCTGGCGATCAAGATCACGTCGCCCGGCTCGGTGCTGTTCAAGCAGCAGCGCATTGGCCTGAACGGTCGGATGTTCACGCTCTACAAGTTCCGGACGATGATCGCGGACGCGCACGCGCGCCGCGAGGAAGTGGCGCATCTCAATGAGATGAACGGCCCGGTGTTCAAGGCGAAGGACGATCCGCGCGTGACGCCGGTCGGCCGCTGGCTGCGCCGCTTCTCGCTCGATGAGCTGCCGCAGCTCTGGAATGTGCTGAAGGGCGACATGAGTCTGGTTGGCCCGCGCCCGCCGATCCCGGAGGAGGTGGCGTCGTACCACCGCTGGCACCGCCGCCGCCTGTCGATGAAGCCGGGCCTGACCTGTCTCTGGCAGATCAGCGGCCGCAATGACATCCAGGATTTCGATCGCTGGATGAAGCTGGACCTGCAGTACATCGACAACTGGTCGCCCGCGCTCGATCTGAAGATCCTGCTGCGGACGATTCCTGCCGTGTTGTCGGGCAAGGGCGCTTCCTAGGTTTCGGGGGACGACGAGGGCGCCTCCGGCGGGCCGGCATGGCCGGCACCACTGGTCGCCCAAGGCTGAACGCGCGCGTGC
>DASVRB010000196.1:0-17346 GCA_036388835.1 Thermoanaerobaculia bacterium
CGCTTCAATTTCCCAACCGACGTCGCCATCGACACCGCCAACAACGTCTACGTGGCCGACTCGCAGAATCACACGATCCGCAAGATCAGCGCGGCCGGCGTGGTGACGACGATGGCCGGTCTGGCAGGGACGAACGGGCAGGCGGACGGGACCGGCAGCGCGGCGCGGTTTTGGGTTCCGAGCGGCGTGGCGGTCGAGCCGTCCGGCGCGAACGTCTACGTCACCGATCGCACCAATCACACGATCCGCCGCATCACGGCCGCGGGCGTGGTGACGACGTTCGCCGGCAAGGCGCGCTCGAACGGGCAGCGCGACGGCTTCGGCGAACAGGCTTCTTTCTACTATCCATACGACATCGTGATGGGACCGACCGGCGACATGTACGTCGCCGATTCGTACGATCACTCGATCCGCAAGGTGACGCCGGATGGCCGCGTGACAACCATCGCGGGCGACGGCACGGCCTCCGATGACGACGGCAGCCGCGACGGCACGGGTGCGGCGGCGCGTTTCTCGTTTCCGTCCGGGGTGGCGGTCGCGGGCAATGGCGACGTCTGGGTCGTCGACACCTCGAATCAGACCATCCGCAAGATCACGCCCGCTGGCGTGGTCACGACGATCGCCGGCCGCGTCGATACGACCGGGATCAACGACGGCGCCGCCACGGCCGCGCGCTTCCGCTATCCGCACGCAATCGCCGTGACGCCGAACGGAAACGTGGTGATCGCCGACACCGAGAATCACACGATCCGCTATCTCGACGTCGCGGCGCTGCAGGTCACGACGTTCGCCGGCCATCCTGCCGTCTACGGCTTCGTCGACGCGCAGGGGAGCGCCGCCCGCTTCTTCTTTCCGACCGACGTCGCATTCGATTCGGCGGGCAATCTCTACGTCACGGACAATCACGCCATCCGCAAGGTGACACCGGCGGGAGTGGTGACGACGTTCGCCGGAAACGCAAGCGTCAGCGGCGCGGTCGACGGAGTCGGCGCGGGCGCCCGTTTCCGCTATCCCTCCGGCGTGGCGGTGGGACCGGGCGACGTGGTTTACGTCGCCGACACGGACAATCACACGATCCGCAAGATCACTCCGGACGGCACCGTGACCACGCTCGCCGGATTGGCCGGACAGGCCGAACAGACGAACGGGACCGGCTCGGCCGCGCGCTTCGACTCGCCGTTCGGTCTGACGGTCGATGACCGGGGCAACGTCTATGTCGCCGACACCTACAACCACGCCATCCGCATGGTCGAGCCGACCGGCGTGGTGACGTCGTTCGCCGGCCTCGGCCGCGGCTATCCGGGCAGCAAGGACGCGGTCGGCACGAGCGCCACGTTCCGCTATCCGAGCGGCATCGCCATCGACGGCGCGCGCAATCTGTACGTGGCCGACTGGGGCAACGACATCATCCGCAAGATCACGCCGTCGGGAGTCGTGACGACGTTCGCCGGCACGTTCTACGCCGGCGGCAGCAACGACGGCATCGGTACGGATGCGCGTTTCTCCGAGCCGAGGGACGTGGCCGTGACCGCGGCCGGCGTGGTGTACGTGGCCGATACCGCGAACCACACCATTCGCAGGATCTCTCCCTCCGGACAGGTGACGACAGTCGCCGGCCGCGCCGGCAGCGCGGGCAATGTCGACGGCCTCGGCGCCGCGGCACGCTTCCATCTGCCGACCGGCATCGCCGTCTCGTCGACCGGCCGCGTGGCGGTGGTCGACACGTTGAATCACAACGTGCGAGTCGGCGACGCCGCGCCGCCGCAGATCCTCAGCCTCACCCTCTCTGTCCCGGCCATCGATCCGGGCGAGTCGGCGGTGCTGCACTGGTGGACGGCCGACGGCACGACCGTGTCGATCGACAACGGCATCGGTACTGTCGAGGCGACCGGCACCCGTGTGGTGCGGCCGACGCAGACCACGCGGTACACGCTCACGGTGACCGGACCGGGAGGAACGGTGACGAAATCGATCGAGCTGCTGGTCGTGAAGAGTGGCCCGAGGAAACGCTCCGTCCGTCACTGACGCGCGGGCTTGCGGTGGAGGGGAGCGATCCCTATAATCCGCCTCCCGCGGCTGGAATGAAGGTTCCGGCCGCACAGTTAGCAAGCGGTACTTTGGGGCTGTAGCTCAGTTGGGAGAGCGCCTCGTTCGCAATGAGGAGGTCGTCGGTTCGATCCCGTCCAGCTCCACCAAAGTGATCCCAATTCAACGGCGGCCGAAAGGCCGCCGTTGCTGTTTCGGTCGGATTTTCCTCACCTCCGCGCGCTCGCTCACGGGTGCGTGCCTTGCAGCCAATGCAGTGACGGCCGCGCAGCCGCAAGAACGCGCGACACCGCGGCCGGAGGAGGAATCCAGATGAGAGCAATGACGTACCGAGGGCCGTTCCGCGTTCGCGTGGAGGACAAGCCCGATCCCGAGATTCAGCACCCGAACGACGCGATCGTTCGCGTCACTCGCGCGGCGATCTGCGGATCCGACATCCACCTCTATCACGGCCTGATGCCCGATCTGCGCGTCGGCGAGACGTTCGGCCACGAGTTCATCGGCATTGTGGAAGAAGTCGGTCCGGCCGTCGAAAATCTCAAAGCCGGCGACAAAGTGCTGGTGCCGTTCAATGTCTGCTGCGGCTTCTGTTACTTCTGTTCGCGCGGTCTTTACGGCAATTGCCACAATACGAATCCCAGTGCCACCGCGGCCGGCGGTATGTACGGCTATTCGCATACCTGCGGCGGCTGGGCAGGCGGCCAGGCCGAATACGTTCGCGTTCCTTACGCCAATTTCGGTCCCGAGATCATCCCGGCCGATATTTCGGATGAGGACGCGCTTCTTTGTACCGATGCACTGCCGACCGGCTATCACGCGGCACAGATGGGCGATATCAAGGAAGGGCAGAGCGTTCTGATTTTCGGCGCCGGTCCTGTCGGCATTTTCGCGGCGCGTTCCGCCTGGCTGATGGGCGCAGGACGGGTCGTGGTGGTGGACCACCTCGATTACAGGCTCGAATTCGTGAGCAAGTACGGTCCAGCAGAGACGGTGAATTTCGCTCACCTCAAAGACCCTGTCGTTTACTTCAAGAAAATCACCGATTATCTCGGCTTCGACGTCGCCATTGACGCGGTCGGCGCCGACGGGTCGGGGAGTGCAATGCAGGCGTTCGCCGGCTTCGGCCTCAAGGCTCAGGCGGGTAATGCCATTGCACTGCACTGGGCCGTCAATTCGGCGCGTAAAGGCGGCACGATCGTCATCATCGGCGCCTATGGGCCGCCAATGAATCTCGCGCCGGTCGGCAGCATTTTCAATAAAGGATTGACCGTGCACGCGAATCAGTGCCCTGTGAAGCGCCAGTTGCCGCGCCTCTTCGAGCACATTCGCGCCGGCCACATCAAACCGAGCGAAATCTTCACGCATCGCTTCGCGCTCGAGGACATCGCCGAGGGCTATCGCGTATTCACCAGCAAACTCGACGGCTGCATCAAGCCGGTCGTGATCCCCGGCCGCAACGCGGCCTGAAGGAGGTCGTCATGACGATGTATCGCTATAGCGAACAACAGAAGTGGACCGTGTCCGACCCTTCAGTGAAACGTGCAGTGGGGGACGACCCTGTTCCATCGACCGGCCACTCGACCGCCAACGTGCCGGCCGATTACCGCACAATCCAGGGATGGGGTGTCGATCTCGATCCGGCCGACCGCCCGATGGTGCCGATGGAACTGCCGTCCACTGTGACTACGGTGCGCGGCGACGTCGGCGCGCGACAGGTGCCGCATACCAAAGTGCACGTCTCGATCGAGCAGCCCGATTTGACGCCTGTATTCGGTGCATCGGTGCCGCCGCACGGTCTCAGCGGCATGTTGCGCGATTATGCGTATCAATTCGGTGAGGCGAGCAACCGTCACTGGATGACGCTGATCCTCGCGGACCGCATCGACGTCGCCGAGCACCTCATCGGCGACGTTTTCCGCGGCGAAGGTGACAACTACATCGCGGAGCGCGCCTGGACGACGTATCTGAAGTACAACCCCGGCCGCACAAAGCGCTGGGTGACGCTCGGCGCAATTGCCCTCGGCGCGATCGCAATCGGCGTCGCGGTCAGCAAGTCCCGCGACAGGGACTGATCTGCAATTCACAACCGGGGGGCAGGCACGATTGCCTGTCCTCCACCTCATCTACAATCCGCGTCGCTCATGGCCGATTCGGATGACGAGTTTCTGCACGCGTTCGGCGAGCGCATCCGCGCCGAGCGCGCGCGCCGCGGCATGAGCCGCAAGCTCCTCGCGCATCACGCCGGCATTTCGGAGCGCTACATCACGCAGATCGAATCGGGCAAAGGGAACATCTCGATCGTGCTGCTGCGGCACGTCGCCGCCGCCCTCGGCCTTCCGCTCGCGCGCCTCGTCGAAGACGAAGATGCGTCGCCGGAATTGACGCTCCTGCGCCAGTTCCTGGCCCGTCTCTCACCGGCACAACTGAAGGACGCGCATGCTTCGCTGGCCGCGACGTTCACCTCCGACGCGACGGTCCTGCGCACGCAGCGCATTGCCTTGGTCGGCCTGCGCGGCGCCGGCAAGACGACGATCGGCGCGGCGCTGGCGAAGGCGAAAAATGTCCCGTTCTTCGAGCTCGATCGAGAGCTGGAGCGCCTCTCCGGCACGTCGATCGGCGTGATCCTCGAGCTCTACGGACAGCAGGCTTACCGGCGCTACGAAATGCAGGCGCTGCAGGAGTTGCTGGAGTCGCACCCGCGGTTCGTCGTCGCCACCGGCGGCTCGCTCGTGTCCGAAGCGGCGACGTACGAGCTGCTGCTTCGCCACTGCCTCACGGTCTGGATTCGCGCGACGCCCGAGGAGCACATGGAACGGGTGATCGCCCAGGGCGACCGCCGCCCGATGGCCGGCTCGGATCGCGCGATGGACGACCTCCGCCGCATTCTCGAAGAGCGCACGCCGCTCTACGCACGAGCGGATGTGGTGGTGGACACGACCGGCGCGGCAGAAGAGCAGACGGTGCGCGAGCTCGTCGCTCGATTGCCTGTGTAGGTGAGGAAGGGGGACGACGGGAGCGCCTCCGGCGGGCCGGCCACGGGCCGGCAGGCGTTTGTTGGCCAAGCCTGTACGGTCGCGCGTCGCGATGAGCGCGTTCGTGGCGTAAGCGCGAGTCAGGCGGAGCGACAAACGCCTGCCGCGCCGTGCGCGGCCCGCCGGAGGCGCCCCCGTCGCCCCCCTCCACCACCCGCAAGAGAAATAATGCGGCATCGATTCCGCATTCGGAACTATAATGCCGACGCACCTTTGGAGGTTCTGTTGATCACATTCGATCGTGATCCCGCCACGTACCAGCACTGGAAGCTGTCCTTCGACGGCCCGGTCGCGACCCTTGCGCTCGACGTCAACGAAGACGCCGGCATCGAGCCCGGCTACAAGCTCAAGCTCAACTCCTACGACCTCGGCGTTGACATCGAGTTGCGCGACGCGTTGGAGCGGATCCGGTTCGAGCACCCCGAGGTTGGCGCTGTCGTCATCGGCAGCGCGAAGGAGCGGATGTTCTGCGCCGGCGCGAACATCTACATGCTCGGCAAGTCCAGCCACGCCTGGAAAGTCAACTTCTGCAAGTTCACCAACGAGACTCGTAACTCCATCGAAGACTCGAGCGAGAGCTCCGGATTGAAGTTCCTCGCCGCCGTCAACGGCACTGCTGCCGGTGGCGGTTACGAGCTCGCGCTCGCGTGCGACGAGATCGTGCTCGTCGATGACCGATCCAGCACCGTCAGCTTCCCCGAGGTCCCGCTGCTCGCCGTATTGCCCGGGACGGGCGGCCTCACGAGGCTCGTCGACAAACGCAAAGTGCGGCGCGACCTCGCCGATGTTTTCTGCACCACTGCCGAAGGATTCGGCGGTGCGAAAGCAAAAGCGTGGAACCTCGTCGACGAAGTCACCCCGCCGCGCACGTTCGCCGAAAAAGTGAAAGAGCACGCCGCGAAGCTCGCTGCTGCGACCGACCGTCCGAGCGACGCCAAAGGCATTACGTTGACGCCGCTGCAGCGGACCGTTGATGAGTCGGGCGTGCACTACAAATACGTCGACGTCGCGATTGAAGAGAACGCGCGCACCATCACCATCACCGTCACCGCGCCTGCGGCTGACGAGGCGGACGACCTCGACGCCATTCACGCCAAAGGGGCCGACTGGTGGCCGCTGGCGATGGCCCGTGAGCTCGATGACGCGATTCTTCATCTGCGCACGAACGTCCGTGAAGGCGGCATCTGGCTGTTCAAAACGCGCGGCGACGTCGACGCGACGCTCCGGATGGACGCGACCCTCGAGCGCCACGCTTCGAACTGGCTGGTGCGCGAAACGATCGGCCTCATTCGCCGTGCGTTCGCGCGGCTCGAAGTTTCCTCGCGCAGCATTTACGCGGTCATCGATGAAGGCTCCTGCTTCGCCGGCACGCTGTGCGAGCTCGCGCTCGCGGCCGATCGCTCGTACATGCTCGCGGCGGAAAACGGTCCGGTCATCGCGCTGTCACCGATGAACTTCGGCCCGTATCGGATGCCGAACAAGATGACGCGGATCGAGACCCGTTTCGGCGGCGACACCCCCGAGGCGGTGGGCGCGCTGCGCGCGCGCATCGGCGAGAAAATGGATGCCGAGACCGCGCTCGACGCCGGCCTCATCACCTTCGCACCCGACGATCTCGACTGGGAAGACGAGCTGCGCCTCGCGATCGAAGAGCGCTCCAGCCTCTCGCCCGATGCATTGACCGGCATGGAAGCCAGTCTCCGCTTCGGCGGCCGCGAGACCATGGCCACCAAAATCTTCGGCCGCCTCACCGCCTGGCAAAACTGGATCTTCATCCGCCCCAACGCCGTCGGCGACGAAGGCGCATTGAAGCTCTTCGGCAGCGGGACGAAACCGAAGTTCGGGTGGGAGAGAGTGTGACGCCAACTGTTGCTGGTTCCTGGTTGCTGGTTGCTTGTGACCAGTGCCTGAGCCGCAAGCCATCGCCGCACAATTAACCAGCAACCAGGAACCAGCAACTTCTAAGAGGAACCCACATGCCCATCAATTACGACGAAAAAATCCCCAACAACGTCGACCTTTCGACGAACAAGACGTTGCAGCGTGCGCTGGAGCATTGGCAGCCGCGGTTCATCGACTGGTGGAAGGACCTGGGACCCGCCGTCTATCAGAACAATGATGTCTATCTGCGGACGGCCACGTCGGTCGATCGTGAGGGATGGGCGACGTTCGGCATGGTCAAGATGCCGGAGTATCGCTGGGGCATTTTCCTCGCCGAGCAGGATCCGAATCGCACCATCGGTTTCGGCGACAACATGGGGCAGCCGGTCTGGAACGTGGTGCCGGGCGAGCACCGTTCGACGCTGCGCCGCCTGATCGTCACGCAGGGCGACACCGAGCCGGCCTCGGTGGAGCAGCAGCGCCAGCTCGGTCAGACCGCGCCGTCGCTCTACGACCTCCGCAACCTCTTTCAGGTGAACGTCGAGGAAGGCCGTCACCTCTGGGCGATGGTCTATCTCCTTCACGCCTACTTTGGCCGCGATGGCCGCGAGGAGGCGGAAGGGCTGCTCGAGCGTCACTCCGGCGACGCCGACAAGCCGCGCATCCTCACCACGTTCAATGAGCCGATCAACGACTGGCTCTCGTTCTACATGTTTGCCTACTTCACCGATCGCGACGGCAAGTTCCAGCTCAAGGCGCTCGCCGAAAGCGGCTTCGATCCGCTCGCGCGCACCTGCCAGTTCATGCTCACCGAAGAAGCGCATCACATGTTCGTCGGCGACACCGGCATCGGCCGCGTGGTCCGCCGCACGGTCGAGGTGATGAAGGACCTTCGAACCGACGATCCGGTCAAAGTCCGTGCGGCCGGCGCCATCGATTTGCCGACGATTCAGAAGTACATGAACTTCTGGTTCAGCTCCGCGCTCGACCTCTTCGGCTCGGAAGTGTCGTCGAACGCGGCGAGCTACTTCGCGAACGGCCTCAAAGGACGTCCCGACGAATCGCTGTACGACGAGCACGTCGCCAACGGCGAGTACACGATCGACCAGCCCGACAACGACGGCGGCGTCCGCACCGAATCGGTGTCGATGCGCAATGCCATGAACGAGATCATGCGCGCGTCGTACATCCGCGACTGCGAGAACGGCGTCAAGCGCTGGAACAAGATCATCGAAAAGGGCGGCTTCAACTTCGAGCTGCGCCTCCCGAGCGCCCGCTTCCGCCGCAGCGTCGGCAGCTGGGCCAACATCCCGACCGATCCCGCCGGCAACCCGATCCCGCAGGAAGCGTTCGCTGCGAAACTGCCGGGCTGGATCCCGTCCGCCGAAGACCGCGCCTTCGTCGCCTCGCTGATGAAGCCGGTTCTCGAGCCCGGCAAAGTAGCGAGCTGGATCGCGCCCCCGGATCGCGGCATCAACAACCTGCCGGTCGAGTACGAGTACGTGCGCGTGGCGTAAAAACTAGTTATTGCGTCCGAATCCTGTGGAGCGGCGGGCTTTAGCCTGCCGAATCATCGATAGCTCGGCGGGCTGAAGCCCTCCGCTCCACAAGCCGACCCCAAGCCGTTCTGGCGTGAGGGCTGAATCCGGCTTCAGCCCGGACGGTAGGCGTTCTGGATCTGGTTGATCGCGACCTCAGGCCCCGAGTCGTCGGGCGGGACAATGACGAGCGTCATGAACTGTGAATCGCCCGACACGATGAGCTGTACGGCGCTGTTCTCGCGCGAGCTGAGGTTGCACTTCGTGCCGTTCGACCACCAGCTCTGCCCGTACTCGTTGACGAACAGGATCATGAACGTGTTGATCATTCCTCGGTCGACGTTGAACTGGGCCGCCAGGCGGCTCGGACCCGTCCCGAGGTTCGTTCCCGCAATCACCCCGATGTCCTGGCCGCTGTTCATGGCCACGCCGAAGTAAACCGCGATCGCGATGCTGCTGGCGTTGTAGACACTCAACGAGTTGCCGGTCGAGGCGTCGTTTTCAACCGTGCCGACGTGGAAGACCGGCCACGTTCCAAAGTTCTCGCCGTTGGCCTCGATCGTCAGCCCCAGTCCGCCCGCGCCGTTCACGGTTCCGGCGAGGGTCACGGAAACGTTCGAGTTGCTGCGCGACGAAAGGTTGGCGACGATCGCTTGCGACTGCCAGAACGTGCCGTCCTGGTCCTGGAAAAGAATGAAGAAGGTGTCGGTGTCGCCCCAGTCGACGTTGAAGGATGCCTGGTTCGTCGTGATGCCTGGCGCGAGGTCGAAGCCGGAGACGAGCCCGCAGTCGATGCCGCTGTTCGTGGTGACCAGAAAGAAGACCGATAGGGTCGTATCGGTCGTCGCGTTGGTGAGGCTCATGCCGTTGCCCGTGCTCATCGGGCGACAGCTTCTCAGCGAAACGTCTGCATGTCCACGGCGGCCGCGAATCCGTTACAGTCGCCTGATGAAAATCGGCATCATCGGTTCCGGAAATATCGGCGGTACGCTCGCGCGCCTCTGGACGGCAGCGGGGCACGAGGTGATGGTCAGTAATTCGCGTGGGCCCGAGTCGTTGCGCGATTTCGTGCGCGAGCTCGGCGGAAATGCGCAGGCGGGAACGCTCGAAGACGCCGCGCGATTCGGCGAAGTGGTCCTGCTCGCGGCGCCGTGGCGCGCGCACGACGCGTTGCCGTCGGCGGATGCAGTCGCCGGGAAGATCGTCATCGACGCGATGAATCCCTATGGCGACAACGGCACGATCATCGACCTCGGCGACTCCTCGTCGAGTGAAGAGACCGCGAAGCGTCTGCCGGGTGCGCGACTCGTGAAGGCGTTCAACACGATCTGGGTGAAGCACCTCGAAGCGAACGGCCGCGCCGACGCGCCGGTCGACGATCGTCACGTCATCTTCGTTGCCGGCGACGATCCCGAAGCGAAACGCATCGTGTCGCGCCTCATCGAGGAGATCGGCTTCGGCCCCGTCGACACCGGCTCGCTCCGCGACGGCAAACGGCAGGAGCCGAACACGAATCTCTACAACCAGGTGATCACGGCGCGGGAAGGAAGGGAGAGGGTGGCGGCGGGGTGAGCCACTCCCCGTCATCCTGAGCGTCAGCGAAGGATCTCAGCCGCGACGGCCGTCGCATTTGAGATCCTTCGCTGACGCTCATGATGAGGGGGGCGCGAGTGACCGTGCCGGTCGAAATCGGCCTCGCACGACGCGTGCTAGAGTCGACCGCATGACCTCGATCCACACTGCCGGCGAGCTGCGCGCGTCCGGCTACCGCGTCCGCTCGGTCAAAGACGAGATGCGCGGCAACCTGCTGCGCGCGATCGCGAACGGCGAGCCGACCTTCACCGGAATCCACGGTTACGAGCGCACCGTCATTCCGGCGATCCACAACGCCGTTCTCTCCCGTCACGACATCATCCTGCTCGGCCTGCGCGGCCAGGCCAAAACGCGCATTCTCCGCTCGCTGACCTCGCTGCTCGACGAGCACATCCCGGTCATCGACGGCTGCGAGATCAACGACTCTCCGTTCGCGCCGACGTGCAAACGCTGCCGCCGGCTGGCGATGGAGAAGGGCGACGAGCTGCCGATCGCGTGGCTCGCACGCGCCGACCGCTATCGCGAGAAGCTGGCGACGCCGGACGTGACCGTGGCCGATCTGATCGGCGACATCGATCCGATCAAGGCGGCCAATCAGCGCCTCACGTACGCGGATGAGGAAGTCATTCACTACGGCATCATCCCGCGGACGAATCGCGGCATTTTCGCGATCAACGAGCTGCCCGATCTCGCGCCGCGCATTCAGGTTGCGCTGCTGAACATCCTCGAAGAGCGCGACCTGCAGATCCGCGGCTTTCCGATCCGCATTCCGATGGATGTGGTGCTGGTCTTCAGCGCAAACCCGGAGGACTACACGAGCCGCGGCAACATCATCACGCCGCTCAAGGACCGCATCGATTCGCAGATCCTCACGCATTACCCGCAGAAGATCGAGACGGCGCGCCGAATCACCGATCAGGAGGCGTGGCTCGAGCGCGACGGCGGCGCGACGATCGAGATGCCGGCCGCCGCGCGCGATCTGATCGAATCGATCGCGTTCGTGGCCCGCGATTCGGAGCTGGTCGACCAGACCTCCGGTGTGTCTGCGCGGTTGACGATCGCCGCGATCGAGCTGCTGCAGTCGAATCTGGAGCGGCGCGCGGCGCTCACCGGCGACAAACACGTTTATCCACGACTGGCCGATCTCTCGATGGTGATTCCGGCCATCACCGGCAAGGTGGAGATGGTGTACGAGGGCGAACAGCAGGGCGCAGAAGTCGTCGCCCGCAAGCTGGTCGGCATGGCCCTCGGCAAGTTGTTCGAGACGAAGTTCCCGCCGGTCGAGCGTGCCGGCGTCGCGCAACGCGCGGAGCGCGAGCGCCGCGGTTACGGCGAGCTCGATCACGAGGAGCTCGACGACGCGTTCGCCGGCCGCCGCGGCAAGCAGAAGAAGGAAGCGCGCCGCGAGGAAGCGAAAGCCGCCCCGCAGGAACCGGCCTACGAAACGATGCTGGCGTGGTTCGCCGAAGGCAACCGCATCACCGTCTCCGATGAACAACCATTCGCCGAATACTTTGCAGAGCTAAACCGTGTCCCCGCCCTGCGCGACGTGGCGAGCAAATATGCAAACGCCACCCGTGACGAAGAGCTCGCGTTCTGGATGGAGCTCATCCTCGAAGGCCTGCACCAGGCCCTCCGCCTCTCCCGCGAAGACCTCGACTCCACGATCACGTTTCAGGAGTTGATGAAGTTCAACGTGCTCAGAAAGGTCTAGGAGTGCGGTGGCGCAAGCCGCCGCTATGGAGTGCGGTGGCGCAAGCCACCGCTTTGACTCCGTCGCAGCGATGCCGTGGTGGCCGGCAGCTCTGCTGCCGGCCAATTAGAGCGGTGGCTTTGCCGCCGCACTCCTAGATTCGCAGCGTGGCGATGGCGCCGGTGCGATCGGTGCGGTTTTCCAGCGTGAGTGCGCCGCCGTGGGCTTCGGCGATCTGTCGCGACAGGAAGAGGCCGATGCCGCTGCCGTCGGGTTTGGTGGTGAAGAAGGGGACGAAGAGGTTGGCGGTGCCGCTCACGCCGGCCCCTTCGTCGGCGACGCAGATCACGGTCGCGTCATGATTGCGGCGCCAGTCGATGGAGACGGCGCCTCCTGTTTCGAGCGACGCGTCGGCGGCGTTTTTGACGAGATTGATCAGTAACTGTTCGAGCTGATCCTCGTCCGCATGTACGGTCAGGTCGGCGCCGGCGATGGAGATGCGCACGCGCGTTTCGAGCGCGGCAATGCGCTGCACGAGGTCGCGCACGCGCACGGTCCGTTTGCGCGGATCGGGCAACCGCGCGAGCTGCGCGTATGCCCTCGTGAATCGCGTCAGCGCCTCGGCGCGCGTGCCGATGACGCGCATGCCGCGAGTGAGATCGTCGCGCCAGTCGGGCGGCAGTTCTTCGCGCGCGACCATCCGTTCGAGTGTCGAAGCGATCGACTTGATCGGCGCGAGCGAGTTGTTCAGCTCGTGGCCGAGCACGCGCACGATGCGGCGCCACGCTTCCACTTCTTCTTCGCGCAGCGCGCGGGTGATGTCGGAGATGACGAGCATGCGATGCGGCACGCCGCGCTCGCGGAATGAGGAGTGGCGAACGTCCCACCGCCCGACTCCGCCGCCGAACGCCCAATCGACGGTCGCGTCTTCTTCCGGCAGATCGCCGAGGCCGAGCTCCGCGGCGGTGAGGCCGATGAGCCGTTCGGCCGGCAGATCGAGGAGGCGCTGTCCGGCGCGATTGACGAGGCGCAGTTTTCCCTGCTCATCGAACGTGAAAATCGCGACGTCGATCTGACCGAGCACGCCGCGCAGCAGCGCCGCCGCTTCGACCGCCTCGAGCTTGCGCGACTCCATCAATCGCGCGAGCGAGTTCACTTCCAGCATCACCTCGCCGAGGGCGTCTTCGCGCCGCGGATCGCGCGCGCGCAGCGAATAATCTTCCTCCCGCAACGCCGTGATCAGATTCGACAGCGTGCGCATCGGATAGACGAGCTGCTCGTGCACGACATACGTCCCGACGAACAGCGACACGAATCCGAACAACCCCACCGTCCACCGCACCTTCATCGAAAAATCGCCGACATACGCAAGCACCAGCGCAATCGCGATCATCGGCACCAGCGCGACGAGCGAGATGAGGACGATCTTGCGTTCGAAAGACATTGGGTTGTTGTCGGTTGTTGGTGGTCGGTTGTCTGTGCGGTGTCGCGATGATGCACGCGGTTCGCGATGAACGGGCTTTGGGCTTTGGGCGTTGGGCTTTCGGGGTTTCGTCGTGCCTCAGGCGTACGCCCCGAGAGCCTAACGCCTAACGCCGATTACACCGACAACTGACAACTGACAACTGACAACCGACAACAAACCTACAGCCCATACCTCTGCATCCTGCGATAGAGCGCGCCGCGGGAGAGGCCGAGGGCGTCGGCGGCTTTGCTGACGTTGCCGTCGAAGCGGACGAGCGCTTTGCGGATGAGGAGCGCTTCGACGTCTTCGATGCTCATGTCGTCGATGCGGCCTTCGGCGGGCGGTTGCAGGCCGAGGGCGCTGCGGGGGATGGTCGTGCCGGTCGACATGAGGATCGCGCGCTCGACGACGTGCTCGAGCTCGCGCACGTTGCCGGGCCAGACGTGATCGAGCAGCGCCTTCATCGCCTGCGAGTCGAACGCGTCGATGCGCTTGCGGTAGCGCTGCGCGTGCAGTTGGAGGAAATGCGAGGCGAGGAGAGGGATGTCCTCACGCCGTTCGCGCAGCGGCGGAATGCGCACTTCAACCGTGTTCAGTCGAAAGAGCAGGTCCTGACGGAAGCGGCCCGACGACACTTCTTCTTCGAGCGCGGCGTTGGTGGCGGAAAGGAGCCGCACGTCGACGCGCCGCGTCTGCGAGGAGCCGACGCGCTCGAACTCGCCGGTCTCGACGACGCGCAGCAGTTTGGCCTGCTGCGCGAGTGGCACGTTCGCGATCTCGTCGAGGAACAGCGTGCCGCCGTCGGCGAGCTCGAAGCGTCCGGTGCGATCGACGCGCGCGTCGGTGTAGGCGCCTTTCACATGGCCGAATAGCTCGCTCTCAAAAATCGACTCGGAGAGGCCTCCCGCGTTGACGGTGACGAGCGCCTTCTGCGCGCGGCGCGACGCCGCATGCAGTGCGCGTGCGACGACGCCTTTGCCGGTGCCGTTCTCGCCGCGAATCAGAACGTTCGCATCCGACGGACCGACGCGCTCGATGATGTCCATCACCGGACGCATGGCCGGCGACGAGGCGATGAGGTCGAGGCCGCGCGGCGTCGGCGCGTTGTCGAGCCGCTCGCTCCGCCGCAACGCGCGTCCGAGCTCGACCTGCTTGCGCACGATGGAGAGGAGCCGATCGTTGTCCCACGGCTTCTGGATGAAGTCGCGCGCCCCTTTCTGCATCGCGTCGACGACCAGCTCGATGGAGGCCCACGCCGTCATCACGACGACCGGCAGTGTGCTGTCGAATCCGTGGAGATGTTCGAGCAGCTCGATCCCCTCGTTGCCCGACGTTGTGTCGCGCGTGTAGTTCAGATCGATCAGTACGAGATCGAACTGCCGCGCCCCGACCGCGCGAATGACCGCCCCCGGCGAATTCGCCGTCTCGACGTCAAATCCCTCCGGCTTCAGCAGCAGCCGAAGCGCTTCGAGAATGTCAGGCTGATCGTCGCCGATGAGGATTTTTACGGGCATGGTTTGGGGGCGAGTTCCTCGGAGTTCCTCGGAGTTCCCTCGGGTTCCTCGGGTTCCTCGGTTCCTCGGTTCCTCGGTTCCTCGGGTTCCTCGGTTCTTGCGAGAGTGGGATTGGCCAATCTCCCCGAACAACACCAATGACGAGGAACCGAGGAACCAGCTACCGAGGAACCAACTAATCGTAACGAATCGCCACCAGCGGATCGACGCGTGTGGCGCGGCTGGCGGGGATGTAGCTGGCGATGAGGGCGATGGTGGCGATGATGGCGCAGATGGAGACGAAGGTGAGGGGGTCGGTGGCGGTGACGCCGTAGAGCAGCGTGGTCATGATGCGTGTGGCGGCAAGGGCGACGATGACGCCGACGATGATGCCGATGCCGACCAGTTTCACGGCCTGTCCGACCACGAGGCGGAAGATGTCGCGCGCCTGCGCGCCGAGAGACATGCGGATGCCGATCTCGGAAGTGCGCTGCATCACCGTGTAACTCATGATGCTGTAGATGCCGACGGCGGCGAGGATCAGCGCGAGCATGGCCAGCGTGCCGGTGAGGACGAGCATGAAGCGCTGGCTGGCCAGCGATTCCGAGCGCATCTGCTCGAGCGTGCGGATCGCCAGGATCGGCTGTTCGCGATCGATCTTGCGCAGCGTCGCGCGAACCGTGCCGCCGAGGGCCGCGGCGTTCGGCGCTTTGATCACGAACTGCATGTGCGACGTCGGATTCTGCGCGTGCGCCTGGTAGAACGTCGGCTTCGGCGGCTCGAGCAGCGAGACGAAGCGGATGTCTCCCACCACCCCCACGATTGTGCGCGGCCTTTCGTCGCCGTCACTGATGTCGATCTGTTTGCCGATCGGGTTCTCGTTCGGGAGGAACTTCCGCACGAAGCTCTCGCTCACGACCACCGTCGGCTGGCCGCCCGCTGCATCCTCCTCCGTGATCGGACGGCCGCGCAGGACCGGAATGCCCATCGTTTTGAAATAGTCGGGCGTGACGAAAACAATCGTCGCCGACGGCGACTGTCCGCGCGCGTACGGCGGCTTCCCGACGATGGCGTAGGAGAGAACCATTTCGTTGTCGCCGAGCGGCAGGTGATTCGCCGCGGCGACCGCGGTCACTCCGGGAATCGCCTTCAGCTCCTGCTGCGCACGTTTCATGTACTGAATCTGATCTTCTTCTTTCGGGAAAAGGGCGGTGCGCGTGACGAGATCGACCGTCATCGCGTTCTTGTAGTCGTAGCCGGGATCGACGCCGCTGAGGCGGAGGAAACTGCGCAGCAGCAGGCCCGCGCCGACGAGGAGAAAGACCGACAGCGCGATCTCCGCGACCACGAGAATGCTGCGGAGGCGATTGCGGCTGCGGCCTTCCGTCGAGCCGCGGCTTCCTTCCTTCAACGCCTCGACCAGGTTCGTCTTCGACGCCGACAGTGCCGGCGCGAGGCCGAACACGATGCCGGTCAGCAGCGACAGTGCGAGCGTGAAGAGGAGGACCGGGGTGTCGATGCCGATCGCGTCGAGGCGCGGAATCTCTGCCGGCGCGAGCGCGACCAGCAGGTCGACGCCCCAGGTGGCGAGGAAGAGTCCGAGCGCGCCGGCGATCACCGAAAGCAGCACGCTTTCGACCAGCAACTGAAAGATGATCCGGCCGCGCGTCGCGCCGATCGCGGAGCGGATCGACACTTCCTTGTGCCGCACCGCGGCACGTGCGAGCAGCAGGTTCGCGACGTTCGCGCAACCGATCAGCAGCACGACGCCGACCGCGCACATGAGCACGAGCAGCGCCGGACGGACGCTCTTCACGAGCGTCTCGTGCAGCGGCACGAAGAAGAAGGTGAGCCCCGTGTTCGTCTCGGGGTACTGCTTCTCCAGCCGCTGCCCGATCGTTCTCAGCTCGGCGTTCGCCTGCTCGAACGGCACGCCGTCTTTGAGGCGCGCGATCACGTTCATCCAGATCGCGCCGCGGCCGCCGCCGTCACTGTCTTCGATGTTCTGTCCGAGCGACATCCAGAAGTCGGTCTTCGGGCCGTTCACCGGAAACCTGAAGCCGTTCGGCATCACGCCGACCACTGTTTTCGGCGTCGCACCAAATCGAATCTGTTTGCCGACGATCTGCGGGTCGCTCCCGAAGCGGCGCTCCCACAACTCCTGACTGATCACGACCACGGGCGCCTGGCCGAGGACGTCTTCTTTCGCGGAGATGCCGCGGCCGAGCAGCGGCTTCGCGCCGAGCATCGTCCAGAGGTCGTGCGTGACGAGCGCGCCGCGGAACCGTTCCGGCTCGGCGCCGGTCTGGTAGAGGAACGAGTTCGTGTCGGTGAAGGCGACGATCTTGTCGATCGATTTTGCCTGCGTCCGGATGTCGATGAAGTTCGGCCAGGAGAACGACTCGCTCGTCCAGCGCGGGCTCTTGCCCATCACCGTCATCAGCTCCTTCGGCTGTTCGAACGGCAGCGGCTGCAGCAGGATCGCGCTGACGACCGAGAAGATGGCGGTGTTCGCGCCGAGCGCGAATGCGAGCGTGAGGATCGCGACCGCCGCGAAGCCGCGCGCCTTGGCGAGGCTGCGCAGCGCGTATCTGAGGTCCTGCAG
>DASVRB010000197.1:0-2153 GCA_036388835.1 Thermoanaerobaculia bacterium
GCGCTAGCCTCGCATTCTGGAACTCAACTTCGGGGAGGACGGGGTGTTACCCCGTCGCAGGCCGGGAGTCTCCCGGCCTGCTGCGCGAAGCGCCAAAGACGTTGCCACGCACCGGGCGCAGCGGCATTCCTCGCACTGTTCGCCGGAGACTCCGGCGAACGACGGGGTAACACCCCGTCCTCCCCAGAGTTGTTGTCGCCGCTCGAGCGCGGAGTAGCTTCGGCGGCATGGAGCCTCTCCACATTCTCCTCACTGGCAGCACGCGCGGCATTGGCGCGGCGGCGCGCGATCAACTCACCACTCAGGGCGCACGCGTTATCGGACACGGCTCACGCGCGAGCGGCGACAACGAAGTCGCGGCGGATCTCCTCCAGCCGAATGCTGCGGAGGCGCTTTGGCAAAGCGCGCTCGAGCGGCTCGACGGCCGCATCGATGTGCTGATCAACAACGCGGGCATCTACGAGCCAGCATCGGTGGGCGAAAGCACACAAGTGTGGCGGGAGCGCTGGCACCGCACGATGCAGATCAACCTCCAGGCCGCGGCCGATCTTTGCCGGTTCGCGGTCTCGCATTACCGCTCGCGCGCCGGCGGCGGTCGGATCGTCAATGTCGCGAGCCGCGCGGCCTACCGCGGCGACTCGCCGGAGCACTGGCATTATGCCGCGTCGAAAGCCGGACTCATCGGCATCACGAAGTCGATCGCGCGCGGTTTCGCGGCGGAAGAAATCTACGCGTTCGCGGTCACGCCTGGGTTCACTATGACTGGTATGGCGGAGGATTACCTCAGCAGCCGCGGTGGCGACGCCATCCTGCGCGACATTCCGCTCGGCCGCGTGAACTCCGCCGAGGAAGTGGCCAACGCGATTGTCTACCTCGCGCTCCAAGCGCCCCCGGCGATGACCGGCGCCGTCATCGACATCAACGGCGCGAGCTACGTCCGCTGAGGGTCGGAGCACGGGCCTCTGCCCATCCGGATCGGCAGGCGAGACGCCCGCCAGCCGCACGGCTGGGACGGCCGTGCTCCGCAGCCCGTGCGAAGCAATGTCATGCTACCGACCAAAGCTTTCGCCGCGCACGCGCCCACTTCGCCACTCGAGCCGTTTTCGTTTGAGCGGCGCGACCCGAAGGCCACCGATGTTCAGATAGAGATTCTCTTCTGCGGCGTCTGCCACTCCGATCAGCACACCGCGCGCGGCGAATGGGGCGGCACGACTTACCCCTGCGTTCCCGGCCACGAGATCGTCGGGCGCGTGACGAAGGTCGGCGGCGACGTAACGAAGTTCAAAGCCGGCGACCTTGCCGCGGTCGGTTGCATGGTGGATTCGGATCGCACCTGCCCGAACTGCAAAGACGGCCTCGAGCAATACTGCCAGAGCCGCGCCACCTTCACCTACAACAGCCCGGACCCGCACACCGGCGGCGTCACCTACGGCGGCTACTCGAACCAGATCGTGGTCGACGAGGCATTCGTCCTGCGCATCTCCGAGAAGCTCGACCTCGCCGCGACCGCGCCGCTGCTTTGCGCCGGGATCACCACCTATTCGCCGTTGCGAAAGTGGAACGTCGGCAAAGGCCAAAAGGTCGGCGTCGTCGGCCTCGGCGGACTGGGGCACATGGCGGTGAAATTCGCGAATGCATTTGGCGCGCAGGTCGTCCTCTTCACGACTTCGCCTGGGAAGACCGAAGACGCGAAGCGGCTCGGCGCGCACGAAGTCGTGGTCTCGAAGAACGAGGACGAAATGAAGAAGCACGGCAACAGCTTCGATTTCATCATCGACACGGTTTCGGCCAAGCATCCGCTCGACGCCTACCTCCAACTCCTGAGGCGCGACGGCACGATGTGCATGGTCGGTGCGTCACCGGACCCGCTCCCAGTCGAGGTCTTCAGCCTGATCGGCGGACGCCGTACGCTTGCCGGCTCGTTGATCGGCGGCGTTCCCGAGACGCAGGAGATGCTCGACTTCTGCGCCGAGCACAACATCACCTGCGACATCGAGCTCATCCGGATCGAGCAGATCAACGAAGCCTACGAGCGCATGCTGCGCAGCGATGTGAAATATCGTTTCGTGATCGACATGGCGTCGCTGGCGTAGGGCCAGCGCACCCTCGTGTTCAGCGATCTCTGCGCAAGCCGAAGGCTTGCCAGACGTTAG
>DASVRB010000198.1:0-8913 GCA_036388835.1 Thermoanaerobaculia bacterium
GAGCACGCGAATCGCGGGCTCATCCCACTTCGACGGTACAGTCGGTTCAGCCACTAAACGCCCGCCGGTGCGGTGGTCGGCCGCGTGACGTCATCGTTGATTTCGATCTCCGCGTTCTTGCGCAGCCGCTGCACGAGCGCCGTGCGGAGGCTGCGTGCCTGCTGGCCGCGGAGCGTGTCGATCATCTGCGTGCGGTTCGCCTGCAGTTCCTGCGGCGAGACCTTCTTCTGCTCCGTCACCTGGAACGCGAGCGCGCCGTCCGCGACCACGATCGGGCCGGAGAGCGCACCGACGTTCGACGCGAGCGCCGCGTCGATGAGTGCCGTCGCGTCGCCGGTGAAGCCGACCACGCGGTTGCCGTGGCTGACACTCACCTCGAGCGCCGGAGCACCGGCCTTCTGCGCGACCGCATCGATGTTCGCGGCGCCGGCCATCATCTGCTGCAGGCGCGCGCGCGCGGCGGCGCGGCCCTTCTCCATGCGCGCGTCTTCTTCGACTTTTTGACGGATGTCGTTGAGCGCGCTGACACCGGCGGGACGCGTGCCGACGACGTAGGCGATCGCGATTCCGCGCGGCGTACCGATCGGATCGCTGACGTCGCCCGGCTTCGCGGCGAACGCCCAGTCGGAGAGCGGCTGGTGCGCACCGATGCCGGCGATCGGCTCGCCGCGGCCAACCCATCCGCCGTCATTCGAGGTGACGCGCTCGTTCGCGAGCGCGCCGAACGCGCCGACATTCGCGGGCTTATTCGCCTTGAGCTGCGCGGCGATGCGGTTCATCTCCTGGCTCGCGGTGGTGCGCGCTTTCTCGGTGGTCTGCGCGGCGACGAGCTCGGTCCGCACTTCTTCGAACGGACGAACCGACGGATCGCGGCGCTCGGTCACGCGGACGATGTGATAGCCGAACTCCTGCGAGCGAATCGGATCGCTGATGCTGTTGAGCGGAATCGAGAAGATCGCCTGCTCGAACGGCGCAACGGTCTGCCCCTGCTCGACCCAGCCCATGTCTCCGCCGTTCGCCGACGAGGACGGATCTTCCGAGTTCGCACGCGCCAGCGCGGCGAAATCACCACCGCCGCGGAGCTGCTGCACGAGACCTTCCGCCTTCGCGCGAGCTGCCGCATCGGCAGCCGGCGGAGCGGACGGATCGACCTTCACGAGGATGTGCTCGACCTTCGCCGAACCGGGACGCTTGTAGCGCTCGCGGGACGCCTCGTACGCCTGGCGAAGCTCGGCGTCCGACGGCGCGAGCTGCGCGCGGATCTTGGCGAGATCGGCGAGGAGATAACGGAGCTGGCGCTGTTCGCCGTGCTTGTACTTTGCCTGATTCGCTTTGTAGTAATTCTCGACTTCGGCCGCCGTCACGGTCGCGTTCTGCGCGTTCGCCGGCAGGAGCACGTAACGCACTTTGGCGTTTTCATTCGAGCGCCGGTACTCGGCCTCGGCGGCTTTCGTGGAGACGACGAGCGAGCTCGTGAGCGCGCTCTCCATCTTCGACAGCGTGATCTCGCGGGCGAGATCTTCTTCGAACGCGGCCGCGCTCGAGTAGCCGAGCGGGCCGGTGACATAGCGGTTGTAGAGCTCCATGCCGACGAACTTGCCGTTCTGCGTGAAGGTCGGGATCGAGAGGAGCTTGCGGCGGACCTCTTCCTGCGTCGCGTCGAGATTCAGGCGCGCCGCTTCCTGGCCGAGGAGACGCTGGTCGATCAGACCATCGATCACCTGCTTCGGCAGATTCATCGCGGCAGCCATCTCGGGCGTGAACTGCTGCCCGTACATCTGCTGATACATGTTCTCGAGGTTCGCCACCGCGCGCTGGTACTCGTTCACCGTGATGGTCTCGCCATTCACGCGCGCCGCGAAGCTGCGGCCGTCGTCGTTACCGCCCATCGAGGCGCCACCGAGGCCGGTGTCGATGAAAACGAATCCAATGATGAATGCCGCAACGACGGCAATAAGGACCCACCGCAGGTGGTGGAAGCTGTCACGCATTACTTTGAGCATGGATGAAAAATCTCTTTCGGGCGGCAGGAGCGCGCCAATCGGCTTTGCACAAAAAGCGGCGCAGTTTACCTATTCCCGTGGCGCGCGCCAAGGCGCGTGCTGTTGCGTGTGCTATAACTTCCGCGCCGTCCTTCATGGCCACCAAGAGAAAGCAAAGCGGCGCGGATATCGACTGGAATCTGATCTCGATCGACCGGCTCAAGCAGATCGGCCTCGTCGTTCTTCTGTTGCTGCTCGGTGGCGCCAGCTACTGGTTCTGGCAGAACCAGAAAGGCAATCCCCGCACGAACGCCGAGTCCGCGATCGCCGACGCGCGCCAGTCGCTCAACGCGCTCGCCGCTTCGACCGACTTCAATCAGCACCGCAACGAATTCAATCGCGCGCAGCAGAAGCTCGAGCAGGCGCGCGTCCATCTCACGGCCACCCGTTTTCTCGAAGCGCGCGACGCCGCGGTCGAGTCGCAGACGATCAGCCGTACCGCGCTCAGCGGCGGCGCGGAGATGGAGAACGACGCGCAGTTCCTCACCGTCGAGGGCGACGTCGAGTTTCAGAAAGCCTCCTCCAGTGAATGGAAAAACGCCGAAGCGCGAACCGGCCTCGTCAACGGTGACTGGGTCAAGACCGGCGACCGCGCTTCTGCCGAGCTGATCTTCTCCAACGGCTCGCTCTACACCGTCGGCCCGAACGCGCTCCTCGAGATTTACGCGGCCGTGAGTCCTGGCTCGGCGCAGAAGACGAACGCCGTGCAGATGCGCGTCGGTTCGGTCGAGGTCGCTACTGCAAACGAATCGTCGGCCGTGCGCACGCCCGGCACGCACGTCGTCGTCGAGTCGGAATCGACCACCCAGGTCGGCGTCGACAAGGCGCAGACCTCTTCGATTCTCGCCACGCGCGGCGCCGCCTCGGTCACGCCGGAAGCGGGCGGCCCGGCGGTGCGCGTCACCACCGGCGAAAAAGTCAGCAGCAACGCACAGGGCGCAATCTCGCCGGTCAAGAAACTGGCGATGCCGCCGGCGCTGCTCTCGCCCGGCGACAACCAGGTCTTCCAGCTCTCCCCCGAGCTCAAAGTCGAACTGGTGTGGGACGCGCGCGAAGGAGCGGACGGCTACGTGCTGCAGGTCTCGCGCTCGCGTCTGTTCTCCACGCAGGAGATCAATACGAAGCGGACTCGTACGTCCGCCGTCGCGCGCGTGACCTCGGAAGGGGCGTTCTACTGGCGCGTGGCCGCGGTCGGTCCGGACGGCGACGTCGGTCCGTTCTCTACGTTCAGGCGCTTCCGCGTCAGCGGCGGCGCGCGGCCAGCCTCCGATCGCGTCGCGCCGACGCTGACGATGAAGGTGCCGTTCCACGTCGGCGGCCAGTACTACACGATCGCCGGAACGACCGAGCCGGGAGCGACTGTCTTCATTAATGATGAGGAAGTGGACGTCGAATCGAGCGGCGCGTTCCAGAAACTGATCGCGGTCGCGAAGGTGGGACGGAACACGATCATCATCAAGTCGGTCGATGCAGCCGGCAATCAGACGGTACAATCGCAGACCGTGATTGTCGAAGAGTAGTCCGCAGTCCCCCCTCCAATCCCGTCTGGACCCCGTTTTGCACCGCGGGCGCATCAGCCCCAAACGGAACCTCAAGTAAGGAAACGACAAAACGACATGGCTGTGAAATCGCTTCTCTCGATGTTCTCGAACGATCTGGCGATCGATCTCGGGACAGCGAACACGCTGGTGTACGCGAAGAACAAAGGGATCGTCGTGCGCGAGCCTTCGATCGTCGCGGTCAATAAAATCAACAACAACGTCGAAGCAGTCGGCAAGGAAGCGAAGGAGATGCTCGGCCGTACGCCCGGCAACATCGTCGCGATCCGGCCGATGAAGGACGGCGTCATCGCCGACTTCGAAGTCACCGAGAAGATGATCAAGTACTTCATCGAGAAGGCGCATGGGCGCCGGTTTCTCGTGAAGCCTCGCATCGTCATCTCGGTGCCGTCGGAGATCACGCAGGTCGAGAAGCGCGCGGTCAAAGACTCCGCGCTCCGCGCCGGCGCCACCGAGGTCTACCTCATCGAACAGGCCATGGCGGCCGCGATCGGCGCAGGCTTGCCGATCACCGATCCGACGGGAAACATGATCGTCGACATCGGTGGCGGCACGACCGACGTCGCCGTCATCTCGCTCGCCGGCATCGTCTACTCGCGCTCCGTGCGCGTCGCCGGCAATGAGATGGACGACGCGATCATTCAGTACATCAAACGCAAGTACAACCTCCTCATCGGCGAGCGTACGGCGGAGCAGATCAAGATGGAGATCGGCTCGGCCTTCCCACTCGATGACGAGATGACGATGGAGATCAAAGGCCGCGATCTCGTCGAAGGCGTTCCGAAAACGCTCGTCGTCAGCGACGAAGAAATTCGCGAAGCGCTTTCCGAGACCGTCGCCACGATCGTCGAAGCGGTTCGTGTCGCCCTCGAGCGCACGCCGCCCGAGCTTTCCGCCGACATCATGGACAAAGGCATCATCATCGCGGGCGGCGGCTCGATGCTGAAGAACCTCGACCGTCGTCTCCGTGAAGAGACCGGCCTCCCGGTCACGCTGGCCGAGGATCCCCTCGCCTGCGTGGCACTCGGAACGGGGCAGATGCTGACCGATTTCAATCTCCTCCGGAAAATCTCGATCGAATAGAAGCAGGCGCCTAGGCGCAGAGGCGCTTAGGCGCTTGGGTGGTGTGGGCACTTCGAAGCGCGCGAATCGCGACGCAACAAGTTCGAAGCGTCACTCTACCCAAGCGCCTTCGCGCCTAAGCGCCTAGGCGCCTTTCTTTCTGAAGCACCTGAGCGCCTGAGCCCTCTCTCCTCTGGCCCAAAATCTGCTGAAGCAACGGACCGGCAATGGCAGTCCCGACAGACGTAATCCCGCGGCGCCCCACGCTCCTGTTCATCGTTGTCCTCTCCCTGCTCTTCGTGCTGATGAGTTTCAGTCATCAGACGCGATATCTCGGCGAGACGCGAACGATGTTCGAGCGCACCGTCATGACGATCTTCTCGCCCGTCCCGAAGCTGGTGAACTGGGTCGGCGGAAGCGCGCAGGACATGCATCACGGCTATCTCGACATGCGCGCCGCGGTGCGCGAGAACGTCGACCTGCGCCGCAAAGTCGCCTCGCTCACGACGGAGAACCTGAAGCTGCGCCAGTCCGAGGGAGACCTCAAGAGACTGCGCAGCCTCCTCGCCTACTCCGAGCAGTTCGACATGCAGACGTCGATGGCGCAGACGATCATGCTCGACACGGCAGGGCGCTTCAAATCGATCATCATCGATCGCGGCGCCGCGGACGGCGTGCAGGTCAATGACGTCGTCGCGAACGCGAACGGCCTGATCGGACGCGTCGTCCTCACCACCAACGATCTCGCGAAAGTGCAGCTCCTGACCGACAACAACTCCTCGGTCGGCACGCTCATCGAGCGGACGCGCCGTCAGGGCGTCGTTCGTGGCAACGGCGGCACCGGCGTGCATCTCTTCGACATCCCCGCTCTTTCGGACGTGCAGGTCGGCGACCGCGTGCTCACCGCCGGCATCGACGGCGTTTATCCGCGCGGCATTCCGGTCGGCATCGTTACCCGTTCCGAGCCCGGCCAGTCACTCTTCAAGACCGTGGCGGTCAAGCCGCTGGTCGACCTCGGCACCATCGAGGAAGTCATCGTCATTCACACTCGCAAAATCCCTGAGTCGGTCGTGAGGTATACGCCTTGAGGTGGTTACGTTTTGCGATCGGGTTGCTGGTCGCGCTCACGCTGCACTCGCTTCTCGACAGCTTCTATCCGAACGCGCTCGCGTTCTTCAATCCGTACGTGATTCTGGTCGTCTACTACTCGATGGGCGGCAACATCCTCGGCGCGATCGTCGCGGGCGTGCTCGCCGGCTTCGTGCAGGACGCGTTCTCGAACGCCATGTTCGGCCTGCACGCGTTCTCGCTGACGGTCTGCGCGTACGTCGTCGCGTACATCAACTCCCGCCTGTCGCTGCGCGGCACGCTCGCATTCGGCGCCTGCCTCGGCGGCGCGGTCATCGTGAACGAGCTCGTGATCTATGTCCTCGTGAACATCCTCGTGAAGCAGCGCATCGAGATGTTCGAACAGGCACTGCTCGTCAAAACCATCTTCACTCTCCTCTTCGGGATGCTGGTCTACCAGCTCCTGAGAATGTTCCTGCGAGAAGAGCCAATCGAGGCCACGCGACGCCCCACCGCGTGGTAAAGCCATGCGCGTATATCGAGACGACCAGAAGTTCCTTCAATTCCGCATCAACGCCATCCTCTGGAGCATCGTCGCAGCGTTCGTCTTCCTGGCCGGATCGTTCTGGTTCGTGCAGGGAGTGCAGGCGGAGAAATACCGCGGGCTCTCCGAGGCCAACGCGCTGCGCGAGATCGAAGTCCCCGCCAAACGCGGCCTGATCATGGACCGCACCGGCAAGATCCTCGCGGACAACCAGCCGGCGTACACACTCGAAATTGACCGCGTGGTCATGAAGCCGCTCGCGAAGACCGACAAGCAGCGGCGTCAGAAGGTCGAGCAGTTCCTCGCACAGATCCTCGGCATGCCGGTGCAGGAAGTCACCGCGCGCTGGGACAAAGAAGGTCCGAAAAAACCTTCGACGCAGCCGTTCGTGATCGCGGAAGACCTGTCGATGTCGCAGGTCGCCAAGATCCAGGCGCAGTCGATGGCCTTCCCCGAGGTCAACGTAGTACCGGTGCAGCGCCGCAACTATCCGTACGGCACGATGGCCGCGCACGTCCTCGGCTTCATCGGTGAAGTCGGCGACAAAGAGCTGACGCAGAACACCGGTCTCGAGCAGGGTGACCTGATCGGCAAACGCGGCGTCGAGCTGATGTACGACCAGTACCTGCGCGGCAAAGACGGCGCGGAGTTCTGGGAGTACGACGCTGACGGCCGCCGTCTGAGCGAATACGCTCCGGCGCGCCAGCACCCGGTGCCGGGCGACAACATCTACCTGACGCTCGACTTCGAGCTGCAGCGCCGCGCCGAGCAGTACTTCGTCGAGAACGAAATGGTCGGTGCCGCGGTCGCGCTCGACCCGCGCAACGGCGAAGTGCTGGCCATGGTCTCCTCGCCTGCCTTCAATCCGAACGTCTACTCGAAGCGCTTCACCCCCGAGGTGTGGAAGACCATCACCAGCAACCCGTTCAAGATCGAGCTCAATCGCGCGATCCAGGGCCTCTACTCACCCGGCTCGGTTTTCAAAGTGGTCATGTCGATCGCCGGCCTTTCGGACGGCGTGGTCGGACCCGACACGACGTTCGGCTGCGGCGGCAGCGGCGTCTTCTTCGGACGGCGGTTCCGCTGCTGGAAAAAAGAAGGCCACGGCACCGTCGACGTCGAGCGCGCGCTGATGGTGTCGTGCGACATCTACTACTACCAGACCGGTGGACGGCTCGGGGTCGACAAGATCAAGGAGTACGCGAACAAGCTGACCTTCGGCGAGATCTCGCACATCGATCTCGACGGCGAGCGCGCCGGCCTCGTGCCGTCGACGAAATGGCGCGCCGAGCATCCGGTGAAGGGCGACAAGAAGTGGTACCCGGCAGAAACGATCTCCGTTGCCATCGGCCAGGGTCCGCTCATCGTCACGCCGCTGCAGGTCGCAAACATGACCGCGGCCGTCGCGAACGGCGGCAAGGTTTTCCAGCCGCACGTCGTGCGGTACGTCGATCGCGTGCAGCGCGACGGCTCGTACAAGCGCTTCCGCGTCCCCAGCAAAGTCATTCACCAGGTCGACCTCGCTCCTGAAGCGGTGCGCGCGGTGCGCAACGGCATGTGGCAGGTCGTCAACGCGCAGGGCGGCACCGGCGGCAACGCTCGTGTCGAAGGTCTCGACGTTTCGGGCAAGACCGGCTCGGTGCAGGTCATCGCGTACGCGGGCCGCATCAAGGCGACGGCGCTCCCGTTCAAGTTCCGCGATCACGCATGGTTCGCCGCGTTCGCACCCCGCGACAATCCTCAGATGGTCGTGGTCGTCTTCGTCGAGCACGGTGGCGCCGGCGGTGCTGATGCCGCTCCGCTCGCGAAGCTCATGTTCGAAGCGCGCTTCCGTAACGACGTTCGCGGCACCCGCCTCGACCTCAGCAATCCTGAAACGCTGGAGCAGATCCGGGAGGGCGAACTGCCGCTCCCGACGACACGATAAATGTTTGGTGACCGCACAACTCCGAGAGTCGATCTGAACTTCATCGGCACGGCCATCGTGCTGGCGATGATCGGCTGTCTTCTCGTCTACAGCGCCACGTTCTTCAACGAGCCGGGGCTCGGCACGTTCAAGCGGCAGATGATCTGGGTCGCCATCGGCCTCGCCCTGGTCGTGCTGATCCTGATGGTCGACTATCACGTGCTGTTCGACGTGGCGCCGATCCTCTACGGCATCGGGATCATCCTGCTGATCTACCTCCTGCTGTGGGGGCAGCTCACGGCGAACGTCAAGTCGTGGATTCGAATAGGCGGCTTTCAGTTCCAGCCGTCGGAGTTCATGAAGGTGTTCACCGCGCTGATGCTCGCGCGCTTCTTCGACTCGAACGACCGCGCGTACCTCGACTTCCGGTCGTTCATGATCGCCATGTCGATCATCGGCGTGCCGGTCGGGCTGATCATCATCCAGCCTGACTTCGGTACCGCGGCGTCGTTCTTTCCGCTGATCGCGGTGGCGATGTTCTTCGGCGGCATCCGGCCGCGGGTCTGGGCGGCGATGATTCTCGCAGCGGTCATCGCGCTCCCCGTCGGCTGGTTCGCGTTCCTCAAGCCGTATCAGAAAGAGCGCGTGATGATCTTCCTCAATCCGGAGCGCGATCCGCTCGGCTCCGGGTATCAGGTCACGCAGGCGAAGATCGCGATCGGCTCCGGCGGC
>DASVRB010000199.1:0-2311 GCA_036388835.1 Thermoanaerobaculia bacterium
AACCGAGCAACCGAGGAACCGAGGAACCGAGGAACCGAGGAACCCGAGGAACCGAGGAACCGAGGAACCGAGGAACCCGAGGAACTCCGAGGAACTCCGAGGAACTCCGAGGAACTCCGAGGAACTCCGAGGAACTCCGAGGAACTCCGAAAAGCAAAAAAGCGCCGCTTTCGCGACGCTTTTGCGTGACTGCGTGAATGAGCTCGTGGTCAGGCGGCGTAGACGCGGACGAGGAACACGGTGTCTTCTTTCTTCACCGTGGCGATCGATTCCCGGCCGCGGGCGGGGCTGCTGAAGCTGACCAGCTCCGCGGCGCTCTGCTGCACGTACTGGGTGATCGCTTCGTCCGCATCAGCTGCATCGATGAGGGTCCGGCGCGCCTCCACTTCGGGGGCCGGCCGCTGCGTGTACTCGCTGGTCAGTTCGCGGGCTTCGATTGTGTATTGCAAAACGCCCTCCGGTCTTTTGCGTGAAACGCAACCACCTAAACAGCAAACGGCAGGCCATCGTGTGACCTCCGTCACGCCTTTTAGCGTTCTCGCAAATACCCGTGAATGAGGTGCACCGCCATCCCTCCCTCACCGACCGCCGAGCCGACCCGTTTCGCCGAGCCGTGACGCACGTCGCCGGCCACGAACACGCCACGCATGCTGCTCTCGAGGTGCGCCGGCCAGCAGCCTTCCGGCCATGACTCGAGATGCTGCGGCCGGAGGTCGCGTCCCGTCAGGACGAACCCCTGTTTGTCGCGCTCCACCGCGCCCGCGAGCCAGTCGGTATGCGGCTTCGCACCGATCCAGACGAACAGCGCGCCGGTGGGGAGTTCTTCGCGCGCCTTGGTCTCGGTGTTCTCGATGACGATCGATTCGACGCGTCCGTTTCCTTTGACCTCGGCGACGCTGGTCTTCGTCAGCAGCTTCACGTTCGGGAGCGCGTTGATCCGGTCGACGAGGTAGCGCGACATCGTCGTCTCCAGGCTCGGATCGATGGTGATGATGGTCAGGTTCCGTACATACCGCGCCAGCAGCAGCGCCGCCTGCGCGGCAGAGTTGCCACTGCCGAGGAGACAGACGTCCGCGTCGCGCATCCGCGCGGCCTCGGCGGCGGCGGCGCCGTAATAAACGCCGGAGCCGGTCAGTCGCTCCGCCCCCTCGGCCGTAAAGCGCCGGTACGCGACACCCATTGAAAGCAGCACCGTGTGACTGACGATCTCGCTGCCGTCATCGAGCGTCACCACCCGATAGCCGCGGTAATCGCGCAGGCCGGTCGCCGCTTTGGTGAGAAGGATCTCGGTGCCGAACTTCTGCGCCTGCATCACGGCGCGCGACGCGAGCTCCGCGCCCGACAATCCGTCCGGAAATCCGAGGTAATTTTCGATCAATGCGCTCGACCCGGCCTGGCCACCCGGGACATCGCGCTCCACCACGACAGTGCGCAAACCTTCCGAGCTCGCGTACACCGCCGCCGCCAATCCGGCCGGACCGCCGCCGACGATCACGAGGTCGTAGAACGTGTCATCGGGCGAGGTGCTGAAGCCGAGCTTCTGCGCGAGCTCCTCATCGGTCGGGTCGATCAGTTCCGTGCCGTCCGGGAAAACGATGCGCGGCGCGTCGTCGCCCTCGCGCTCGTCGTCATCTTCATCGCTGGTGGTGTCGACCCAGCGATACGGCACGCGGTGGCGTGCGAGGAGGTCTTTGACGTTGTGGCAGCGCGGCTGCCATTGATCGCCGATGATCTCGACGACGTCGTTCGCGCTGGCCACCGTTTCCCACGCGCGCAACGCGTCGCGCACGATCGGCTCGAGCGCGGTCTCCGGCGCCTCCCACGGGTCGTCGAGCGTGTAGTCGACCAGCCCTTCCCGCTTCGCGTCGAGTGCGAATCCGGGATCGAGATCGCCGGCGTACAGAATGACCTTCACGCCGGCCGAGACGCGCTTCGCCTGTTGCAGCAGCACCCGGATCGACTCCTGATCGAGGATGTGGCGCACGAGGATGAGCACGATCGGCTGACGCGCCTTTTCCGCGCGCACGACCGCCTCCCGCGCGTCCTCGACCGACTTCATCGTGACGACCTCGAACGTCGCCGAGCAGTCCGCCACCAGAAAATCACGACCGCGGCCGTGATGCTCTTCATGAGGCTCGATCAGAAGGATGAGAGGTTTGGAGTTCGTTTGCGACGCCACGGGAGCGGCACTTTTGCGATTCCGGTGCCGTGCGGCGCGCCGGTGGCGCGCTGTTGTCGGTTGTCGGTTGTCAGTTGTCTGTGGGGTGTCGGTCTTTCCGCACCACACTCGCGAGCGCCTCGCGTCGCTCGG
>DASVRB010000200.1:0-4401 GCA_036388835.1 Thermoanaerobaculia bacterium
TGAGATCCTTCGCTGACGCTCAGGATGACGGGGGAGGTCCTGCACCGCGTATGACAAACCCTCGCGGTGGTTTCGCATCGCCGCTCACGGTCGGGATCCCGTCTTTGATCGTGACGTGTAATGTGCCGTATGGCGTCTGCAGGTTGCGGAGAATGGCGCCATTCCCGCGCGTCCACTCAATGGGCACACCCGAGCCGATCACGAGCGCACCATTTTCTTCATACGCAAACAGGTCAAGAATTGAGCGAATGAAATCGGACCCGACCCAGGTATGCGGCATGTCCCCAATGAACTTCGGATTGCGCGGTTCGCGAAAGACGACTTCGGCCCAGTGATTCCAGGCGGCCGGACGGATGTGGCCGAGGAAGAAGCGGATCAGGTCGTGTGCACGGTCGCGGTGGCCGAGGCGGACGAGCGAGCCGACAGTGCGCCACTCGTAGGGCGTGTAGCCTTCCCACTGATTCCCATTGACGCGTTTCATCGCCTCGGCGTAGTAGCGGTCGAACGTCGCTTCGAGCGCGGCGGCATTGAGATGCGCGCGCTCGTCGCCGGGTGACAGTGCCACCGTCGTCGAGGTCGCGTCGAAATCGCCGAGCTCCACGGAGCCGGGGATGTATGGAATCGCGTGCATTTTCCGCGTCGCTTCAATGGAGGCGTGCAGATCGCGGCGGAAAATCTCGGCGAGCTGCGCGTAATTGGTCTGCTTCCCCAGCATCTCACTGAGGAACGCCGCGTCCTGTAAGCCGCGGAGGACGAAAAAATCGTCCCAATACGAATGCATCGGCTTCGCGGAGTAGCCTTCATGGCTGATCGATTCCGGTACGAGACCATAGAACGGCCGCTTCTCGGGCGTCTGGTACTCCGGCGTTTTGCGCGAAGCTGTCAGTGTCTCGATATACGCCACCGCGCGTTCGACGTGCGGCCACAGTCGCTCGACAACGGCGCGGTCGCGGGTCATCCGGTAGTACTCGGCGATCAGAAACGGGAGCTGGCCGTGACTGTCGTGCTCCGGCACCGGATCGGCGCCGCGCGCGTCGACACAGCACGGAACCTTGCCGTTCGGAAATTGAAACGGCGCGTACCACTCCAGGAACGGCTTCACCGCGTCGGCGTAGCCGAGGCGGAGCAGTGCGTCGGAGGTGAGCGAGCCGTCGCGAATCCAGGAGCGGTCGTACGAGCGCGAGCCAGGCTGAATGGAGGGGCCGTCCTGATTGATGAGGATATAGGCGACGTTGCTCTTCACCGCCCGCGCAATGGCGGCGCCGTCATCGCCGTGTAATTCGAGGGTGAAGCGACCGAGGCGTTCGGACCAGGCGCGCGTCACCTCGGACAGCGATGTTTCGGCGGTCGCCACATTCATCGGTTCAGTAGCGATGAACACATCGCGCGAGCCGTTCGCCGGAAGGGTCAGCTCATAACGCAACGCGCCAGAGGCGGCGCCGAATTCGTCGTGCACGCGCTGCGCGTCCGGCAAGCGATTGTGCAGCAGTAATTCCGTGATGTCGCCCGACGCGAACGTCGTCGCGCCGAAATCATTTGCCGGAGTGACAGTGGCGACGCGAACATTTTCGGCCCGGACAATGCCGTGTTCATAGGCGAGCTCGTGAATCGGACTGACGCCGCCCGGCACATTGAGGAATTGCCACGACGGATTCACCTGGAACGGCCGCACCGCCAGAAAGAGCGTCACCTTGCGCGGGGCGGCAGATAGATTCGAGACGCGATAGCGGGCGAAGATCGTACTGGCGCGCGCCCATGAGGTGATCGCCAGTCCAATGTCGGCCGTCTTCCATTCGACAGTCGGAATCGGCAGCACGCCATTGGCCAGCGATTGTGTGCGCGCGGCGTCGTTCCAGGTCACCAGACGGCCGTCGACGAAGAGGAACGGTTCCACTGAGGCAGACGAGCGGTCGAGCTCCAAAGTCCCGTCTTCATTGAGCAGCGCCTCCCGCTCCTCGTGCACATCGCCGACGACGGTCCAATACGACTGCTCATTGGAGAAATAGCGCGGATAGAGACCGCGGCGTTCGCGTGCGGCGATGCCTGTAAAAAAAGCATTGCGCGAGGAGGCGAATGCGAGCGGCTCGAAGGTGATGCCGTGCAATGCAAACGCGTTCGGGCCGTGCAGCATGCGCAAGCGCAGGTAACGCGCATCGGAATCGGGGAGAAACAGCGGATCGCGTCCGCCGCGGCTGCCGCGCACGCGCGCAACGGTTTCCCAATTTTTCGCGTCGCTGGAGAGCTCGGCGTCGTAATCGATCGCGGGCGACTGCCAGTCGAGCGTCAAGCCCCCGAATTCGTGCGGCGCTCCGAAATCGACGGTCAGCGTCTCGTCGCGATTCGTTTCCGCGCGCCACGCCGCGTGCGGCGCGGGAGGATTGGCCGGCCGCGCCGATCGCGCGGCGAAGGCGAGGTCGTCGATCCATACCGTCCCCTTGCCGCCGCTGCTCGCCGTGATCACGATTTCGAGCGCTGAGATCGCCGTGAGCGGCGCGCCGGCGGAGGGGCCCCACGCGAATTCGAGGTGCCGCTTCAGAATCCGCTGCTTCTGCCACTCGCGCGGGAAGGTGACGTTGCGCCGGTTCTGCCACCAGACGCTCTCCCCCGACGGATCGAGGAGCTTGAATTCGAGCGTGTTCGGCGGCGCATCGGCGCGCATGCGAAAGGTGAATTCGTAGTCCGCCGGCAATTCGAGCTTCAGCGGCTTCCGCGCGATCGCGTAGCCGGCCCCGCCGCGAAAATCAAAGTCGAGCCGCATCGCGCCATCGTCGCGGCTGATGCGCAGCTCGACGCCATCGGACGGCGCGGCGATCCAGTCGCTGACGTCAGAAAAGTCGTCGAGCACGTCCGCGTGCAGCGCCACGTTCGCGAGCAGCAGAAGAACGAGCAGCAATTTGCGCATGAATGAGCGATTGTAAACGGTTACATCGCCCGTTCCGGTGGAGCGGCGGCCGCTTCGGCCGCCGGCCGTCGTCGCGAAACATCGGTGGCCGAAGCGGCCACCGTTCCACGAGGACGCTCCGGCGGAACCGTTCGCCGTTCGACCCGCGCGCCGCTACCGGCTACAATGTGGAGGTCCAAGGTCCCTTCCAGCACTCCCCGTGTGGGCGGATGTGTATCCGCTCACGTTGTGGATTTTGCCGGTGGTCGTCCATTCGAAAGTCCGGAGCTCGCGTCCAATGAAGAAAGCAGTTGCCATCGTCACCATCCTCCTTTTTCTCACTTCTCCGCTCGCGCCGGTGGCGCTTGCGGGCTTCGGCGGGACAGACCTGATCCTTCCTGCCGTCGGCCGCGTGGAGGGCTTTGGCGGCAGCCAGTTCTACACGACGGTCTGGGTGACGAACCCCTCGCCGGACCAGCCGGTGTCGTTCCAGATGTCGTTCCTGCGCAGCGGGCAGGCGAATCCGAACCCGGTCACCGTCAGCGACTCGCTCGCGGCGGGGGCGACGAAAGCGTACGAGAACGCGGCGCAGAGCTTGTTCCAGGTGACCGGCGTCGGCGCGCTGCGGGTGCGGTCGACCGGGCGGCTGCTCGTCTCGTCGCGCATCTACAGCAAGAACGATGGCGACACCGAGGCGGCGTCGCAGGGGCTGTACAGCTCGGGCATTCCGGCCGAGTTTGGAATCACGAACGGGCAGTCGGGCGTGCTGCAGGGCGTGCGGCAGTCGGTGGATTTTCGTTACAACGTCTTCCTCGTCGAGACCGGCGGTGCGCCGCTCGCGGTCGACCTGACGGTGGTCGACGCGAACGGTGTGGCGCTCGGAACCAGGACCATTCATCTCTCGCCGTGGGAGCACCAGGCGATCTCGACTTCGACGATCGTGACCGGCGACGTGCAGGACGCGGTGCTGCGCGTGAGCGCCATCGACGGCGCGGGACGCGCGATCGTCCTCGGCTCGCAGATCGCGAACGGCAGCCAGGACGCCGCCGGCTTCGAGATGATTTTCCGCGAAGAGCTCCTCGGCGCGGGCGGCTCGACGGGACCGACCGGTCCGACCGGCGCGACAGGACCGGCCGGCGCCACCGGGCCGACGGGAGCGACCGGACCGACCGGCCCCCGAGGCTTCGCCGGCCCTGCCGGCGCCGACGGTGCCACCGGACCTCAGGGTCTGCAGGGCATTGCCGGGCCGCAGGGCTCGACCGGACCGTCGGGTGCCACCGGAGCGACCGGCGCCGCCGGCATCGAGTGGCGCGGACCGTGGGACAGCACCACCAGCTATGGAATTGATGATGCGGTGAGCCACGACGGCTCGTCCTACATCGCAGTCGCAAACAACATCAATCAGGTGCCGGGCACGAGCGCGAGTTGGCAGTTGCTCGCGCAGGAGGGGGCCACCGGTCCGACGGGTGCGACCGGACCGGCGGGCGCCACGGGCGATGCTGGCGTGCAGGGTGCGACCG
>DASVRB010000201.1:0-2468 GCA_036388835.1 Thermoanaerobaculia bacterium
GCCGGCATCGTACAGGACGGTCGTGGCCGGACTCGATCCGGTTAGCATCGGAATGTGCGTACCGTGATTCTTCTCGGCGATTCGATCCGTATGGGCTACCAGCCGCACGTCGCGCAGGAGCTCGGCGCGACGTTTCGCGTGACCGGCCCTTCGGAAAACTGCGCGACCAGCCGCAATCTCCTGGCGAATCTCGATCGCTGGGTTCCCGACAATCGCGCGTCGATCATCCACGTCAATGCCGGCCTGCACGATCTCCGCTACGACCCGCATCGCGACGGACCTGTCGTGTCGATCGATGAATATGAATCGAACGTGCGCGCCATCCTCACGCGACTTCGCGAGCTCACTGAGGCGCGACTGATCTGGGCCACCACCACGCCGGTGCACGAGAAACTGCACGCCGAACAGCAGCTCGCCCGCCGCCGCGAAAGCGACGTCGCGTCGTACAACGCCATCGCCGCGCGAATCGCACAGGAACTCGACGCGGACATTGACGACCTCTGCGCCGCCGTCCTCGCACACGGCCCCGACAAACTCTGGTCGCCGGATGGCGTGCATTTCAGCGATGCTGGCTCGCGATTCCTGGGCGCAGAGGTTGCGCGGGCGATCCGTCGCCATTGAAGCCGTGGAGGCCGCTTCGGCCGCCCTTGTTGATGCCGCTCCACAAGAGCGAACGTCTCACAACAATTTATCCGCCGTAATCGGCAGTTCCCGCACTCTTTTGCCTGTGGCGTGGAACACAGCGTTGGCGATGGCGGCGGGGATTCCGACCATTCCCAACTCGCCCATCCCTTTGACGCCCAGCGGGTTGACGATCTTGTCGTCTTCTTCGACGAACATCGTTTCGATGTTGTGGATGTCGGCGTTTACGGGGACGTGGTAGTGCTGGAGGTTGGGGTTCATGATGCGGCCGAAGCGATGGTCGATTTCGGTCGCTTCCTGCAACGCCATGCCGATGCCCCAAACGATGCCGCCGATTTCCTGACTGTGTGAGGCTTTGGGATTGATGATCCGGCCACAGGCCGAGACTTCTATGGCCCGGGTGACGCGCACAGTGCCGAGGTCGGGATCGACTTTGACTTCGATGAATTGTGCGCCGTGAGCGAGGGAGGCGTAGTTCTGGCGCTCCCGCGACAAACGCGATTCGAAGGTCTCGGTGATCTCGGTCAATCCATTCTTCTTCATGACCTCGGCGATGCTGACGCAGCGCGACGGATCGCTCTTCAATTGCAGCCGTCCATCGAGCATTTCGATCTCGTCTGCTGCCGGTGCAGCCGCTGACGCGGTGCCAAGGAACGGGGAGCTCGAGTCCTGATTCGCGAGCGTGAGCAGCCGCGCGCCGATGGCCAGTGCCGCGCCCATGACGGCGGAGCCGACGCTCGCCGTCGTGAGCGACCCGCCCTGCGCCGGCGCCCGCGGGAACTTCGTATCGCCGAGCTCGAACTGCACCTGCTCGGCGCGCAATCCGAGATATTCGGCCGCAATCATGGTCATGACGGTGTAAGTGCCGGGTCCAATGTCGCTGGTGGCGCTGGCGACATGGGCGGTGCCGTCTGCGCGCAATGCAATCCGCGCAGTGGCCGGACTTTGAAACGCGCCCCAGACGCCGGTGGCCATGCCCCAGCCGACCAGTAATTTGCCGTCGCGCATGGAGCGCGGCTCGAATTTGCGATCATGCCAGCCGAATTTCTGCGCGCCGAGGCGGTAACACTCACGCAGTGCTTTACTCGACCACGGTTTTCCGCTCACCGGATCGACCTCGGCGTAATTGATCAGGCGCAATTCCAACGGATCGATCTTCAGCGCGTACGCCAGCTCGTCCATCGCGCATTCGAGCGCGAACATGCCGCTCACCGCGCCGGGCGCGCGCATCCAGGTCGGCGTATTGAGATCGGTGTTGGTGATTTTCAACGGCGCGTAAAGGTTCGGACAGGCGTAGATCTGCCGAGTAAAGTTCGTCGTGCCGTCATTGAATTCTTCGAATGACGAGGTGTTGTGCAATGCCTCGTGAATCATGGCGGCGAGCTTCCCCGACTGATCCGCGCCGAGGGCGATCTTCTGGATCGTGTAGGGGCGATAACCCTGGCCGCTGTACATGTGGGTGCGCGTGTAGACGATCTTCACGGGCCGCTTCAGCTCGCGCGCGGCCATTGCGGTGAGGGAAGGGTAGTAATTCGGCCGCAGCGCACCGCCGAACGCGCCGCCGACGAACGGCGAAATGACGTTGACGTTGTCTGCGGCGACATTGAGAGTGGACGCGAGATGCTCGCGCACGCCAAAGACGTCCTGCGTTTTCGTGAAGATGGTGAGCTTGTCGTCCTGCCAGAAGGCGATGGCGGCGTGCGGCTCCATCGGGTTGTGATGCTCGATGGGAATGCGGTACTCGGCTTCGATCTTCACCGGCGCGTCGCGCAGCGCTTCGTCGGGATTGCCGCGGGGCTTCGGCGGCTGCGATGCGACTTGTTTCG
>DASVRB010000202.1:0-2491 GCA_036388835.1 Thermoanaerobaculia bacterium
AGCGCGCGATGACCGTGAAAGATGTTGTCGAAGACGGTGACGTGCTGGAGTCCGGAGACGAAGGAGATTGCGCTGAGTCCAAGGCCTGCAATGAAGGAGACGACGAAGATTGTGGTCACGAATGTGATGCCTCAATCCGAATGTATTGCCGTTTGCAGGAACGGCAAGATGCGCGGTCTAAAGAGTGTCTAAAGATCCAGCAGCAGAGTAGTTACGCGGGTGTGGGATGTGTCATCCCGCGTTTTCAGCGCGGGATCCCCTGCCGTGAGCCGGCGGTGATGCAGATTGGGAGGGGATTCCGCGCTGACGCGCGGAATGACACAGAGCGGCGCGGCCGCGACGAGTTACTCCGCGCCGTACGCGTAGCAGACGCCGGGATCTTTTTCGTGGACGTGCTGCATGGAGCAGCCGCTGTCGCCTTCGCTGTGCATCAGCGCGGAGCCGATGAGCGTGGTGACTTCCGATTCGGCGGGAGGTTTCGGCGGATCGGGATAGCCGGCAACCTGCAGGTCGTAGATCTTCTTGTCGGAGGCGATGCGGACGTAGCCGTCGGTGAAGACGAGGCGAGCGGTGGCGAGGCGCACCGCAATGTTGCCGATCGGCACGTCGGTGGTCAGCAGGAAGCCGTTGTCGACATGGTGATCGGAGTTGGTGTCGAGGAAGACCGCGACGCGCGTCGGCGTCAGGCTGCGCAGCACGACTTCGCCGGTGAACGTCGTTCCGGCCGCATCGGCTGTAGAGGTGCAGGAAAGTAGAAGGAAGAGTGCGAGGCAGCAGATCTTGCGCATTTTGGACGCTCCGGGGTGCGTCAGAATAACACGGCCCGCCGGCCTCTTCCGCTCAGCGCGCGACCGCGACCACGACCAGCGTCACGTCGTCTTCGATGTCGCCACCGCTGAAACCCGTGGAAGCATCGACGATGGTTCGCTGCAGCGCGTTCGCGTCGAGCTCGCGCGCACCGGCCGCGAGCTCTTCGATCCGCTGCTCGCCGAACATCTCCCCACTTCCGTCAATCGCCTCGGACACGCCATCGGTGAACAGCACTAAACGATCGCCGGGAGCGATCGCGATCTCACGCTCTTCGTACGGATCGCGGAAGAGGCGCGAGATGGCCGGTCCACCTTCCGCGAGCCGGACGATCGTGCCGTCGGCGCGCGCGAGGATCGGCGCGTTGTGACCGGCGTTGCACCAGCGCAGCGTCATCGCGGCCGTGTCGAGCGTCGCATAGAAGAAGGTGACGAACCGTCCGCCGGAAAGGCTCGAGACGACCACGCGGCGCACGCGCTCGCAAAGATCGCGTGGCGAATTGCTGGCCGACGCGCGCACCGCCGCCTGCAGTCCCGACATCAACAGCGCCGCCGGCATTCCTTTGCCGGCGACGTCGCCGATGCAGACCGCGAGCTCGTGCTCGCCGAGCTTCAGCAGGTCGTAGTAGTCGCCGCCCATCGTTCGCGCCGGATGCCACACGCCGCTGACGTCGAGCTTTGCGATGCGCGGCATCTCGCGCGGCAGGAGCGTCTGCTGGATCGCGCGCGCCTGCGCAAAGTCCGCTTCTTCGACCTGCATGCGAATGCGATCCATCGCGTTCTCGATCTGATCGGCCGCGGAGCGAAGAAAGTCGATGTCCTCGACATCGAGCTCACCGCCGGAAAGTTTCGGCGCGACGGCGATGAACGCGCGCGTCCCGGCCGGCACGACGAGCACGGTCTCGACGCGGGCGAGCGCCGCCCCGACGTCGTCAGGAACGCTGCGGCGGCGCGGGTCGAACGGACGATCGAGCAGCGCGATGAACGACTTCGGCACGCGCAGCCGGCCGAGGAGCGTGTCGGAGACGCCGACTTTCGCGACCGCCACCAGCTCGTCCTGCCGCTCGGCGAAGATCACGATCGCGCGGTTCTGCAGCGCCTGCTGCAACTTCTCCGCGGTCGTGCCGAGGAACTCGGTCGTTTCGCTGGCGCCGCGCGAGGCGGTGGTGATCTCCTTCAGCGCCTCGGGATAGTCGAACCGGTGGCGGAAGAGATTGCGGTCGACGAGCGTCTGCAGCTTGTTGCGCACGGGGATGAACATCAGCGCCACGACCAGCGTCGAAGCGATGACGAGGGTCTGGTTCTGCACGCCGGCGAACGTGACGAGCAGCGAGCCGAGTCCGCCCACCACCCCGAGGTAAATCACGACGATCGCGGTGCTGAGAATCGCGTAGACCACCGTCTTCCGGATGATCACGTCGATGTTCATCAGGCGGTACTTGAGGATCGATGCAGCGAAGGAGAGCGGGATCAGCGCGGCTGCGAGTGTCGGGATGATGTCGAGCGTTTCGAAGAGTGCGCGGAACTCGACCGCCGACCGCTCCTGCGCCATGACCGCGAGCCCGATCGTGAACGCCGCAAGCGTGGCGACGATGCGCGTGCCGAGGCCGAGCATCAGGCCCCAGAGCGGCCACTGCACCTGCCGCTTTTCCTCCACGCCAGCGCCGCGGTAGCTCCGCACCAGC
>DASVRB010000203.1:0-5295 GCA_036388835.1 Thermoanaerobaculia bacterium
ACGCCGGCTCGTGGGTCGAAGGCGCACCGGAGACCTCGTTCTGGACCGGCGTGAAAACGAGCGGCAAGACGCGCTACAAAGTGCGCTCGTTCCGCTGCGAAACATGCGGGTTGTTGCAGTCGTACGCCGTGGACGCGGTGAAGTAGGGCGGCGTCAGCAACGATGCCGGCGGCGACGGTCGTCGCATTTTGAGATCCTTCGCTGACGCTCAGGATGACGGGGTGTGAGAGCGTCCCCACCCAACCTGTCATCCCGAGCGTAGCGAGGGACCTGGGTGGGCGGGTCGCGGGAGACACGTGCATCGCGCCCCACCCACCCAGGTGACAAGTCCTCGTCCTTGTGAAGCGGCCGCCGCTCCACGGGTACGACGCGCAGATGCATCGCGCGACCCGCCCGCCCAGTCCCTCGCTACGCTCGGGATGACAAGCGGCTACGTGAGCCGGCAGACCACGACAGTCAGATCGTCGTCCGGTTCGAGCGTGCCGCGGAAGGTGGCTACGTCTTCGAGGATCGCGTCGCGGAGTGACTCGGCGGTGCCGGTGCCGCGGTCGCGGATGAGCAGCTCGAGGCGCTCGATGCCGTAGGCCTCACCGGCGGCGTTGCGCGTTTCGTAGATGCCGTCGCTGTGGAGGACGAAGATGTCGCCGACATCGACCGTCAATCTCCGTTGCGGGATCTCGTGGGCGGGCAGTCGCACGCCGAGCGGCGGCGCGTAGAGGGTGATGGTCTCGGTCTCGCCATTCGCGCGGCGGAGGATGACGGGCGGATGTCCGGCGCTGGCGATGGTGGCGGTGCGTTGGATGCGATCGAGCAGCACGACCGACACGGTGACGAGCATGCGCCGACGCGAGGTGCGCGCGACGAGATCGTCGAGCCGCTCGAGCACCGCGGCCGGATCGCCGAGAGAATCGCGGAGGAGCGTGAAGCCGCTGCGCAACGCCGAGAGCACGAGACCGCTGGCCATGCCGTGACCGGCCACATCTCCGCAAACGAGCGCGATCCGCTCCTCTTCCACGAAGTAGTCGTAGTAGTCGCCGCCGACTTCGGTCGCGGGAACCGAGACGCTGCAGATGTCGACCCAGTCGAGCGGCGGCGCGCACTCGGGGAGCATGCTCAGTTGCAGCTCGCGCGCGTAACGAAGCTCGTCGCGCATGCGGATCTGTTCGCGCGCCTGCGATCGCCGCGAGGTCCATTCCGCGGTGATCTCGTTGCGGAGACGGCGCGAGAAGAAGAGCTCTACCGCGAGCGCGAGCGCATTGAGGACGCAGAGACTGATGTAGGCCGGAAGCGGGTTGCTGCGGAAGACGGTGTTCACCGCCATCACCAGCCCGCCGCCGAGGAGAAATCCGTGCAGCAGAACGAGCTCGGTGGCGAACATCCGGAAGCCGAGCATCATGAACGGCACGGTGAAGGCCCACCCCATCCAGTCCTGCCCATCACGCGACAGCCACAACGAAACGCTGTACTGCACGGCGACGAACGTCAGCGCGAATGCGTGCGTGTGCCGGCTGAGGAAGGCGCCGGTGCGCCACAGAAACGTCTGCGCCACCGGTTTGTCGCGCATGTAGCGCATGAGGAAAAGGCTGTACGCGACGAGTAGCGCATTGGTCGCCGCGACGACGACCTCGATTGCGGTGACGTTGCGCGAGTCGTCCGACGCCTGGATCAGCGTCACGCCCATGAAGAAGACCATCAGCGCGAGCAGCCACGAGCGGTTCCTCTGCGCAAGCCGCCGGCGCACCGCATCGTCGTCCGACGAGCGCGCCACCTCTTCCATCGACCAGGTCAGATCCATGTGGGGGGAGTCATATATCAGGAATGGTGCGGCGGCCCGCTGCCGCGTGCGGATGGGTTTACGTCCGACGAGCGACGTTGTTGCTTCGTCGCGCGACATCGTGGAGGACAGGCAATCGTGCCTGTCCCTTCGTTGGCGTCGCAACGAACACCAGGGGACAGGCAGGATTGCCTGTCCTCCACAGGTTCCGCTACGTCGCCAACGCGCCCGTCCGTCCAACCACGATCCCGACCAGCTCGAACTGATTTTCCGCGACGTCGATCGGCGGGTAGCGTTCGTTGCGGCTGAGGAGGCGGATGCGGCCGCCGCGGACGTCGAAGACTTTCACGTATTCGGCGGCGTCGATGCGGCAGACGACGACGCGGCCGGCGGCCTCGCGCGGGCTTCTCGTCGGCTTGACGAAGAGGAGGTCGCGGTCGGCGATGCCGGCGCCGATCATCGAGTCGCCCGCTGCTTCGTACGCGAGCCGCGCACCGCGTACGGCGTACGGGCGCGGGATGTCGATCGCGCTCGCCGGCACTGCATTCGGCTCGGGCCGTTCGCGGCGATGCGCGGCGGTGCCGGTCAAGGTGTCGTCGAGAAAGCGGACGACTTTGCGGAGCTGTTTCTGCTCGTCGGCCGAGAGCGCGAATCCACGCTCATCGAGCAGCCAGCCGACGTTCTCGTTGACCGCGTGCGCGAGGCGGACGACGGCATCGAACGTCGGGTGCATGTGCGCGGCCGTGAGGATGCGGCTGAGCGTCGCGGGCGCCAGTCCGGCTTCTCTCGCGATGACGCTGTGCTTCTTGCCGCTCCTGTCGATCGCGTCGCGCAGGCGCTCGCGCCAGTTCACTTCCACCACGAGAATCAATAGTGGCGGAGGGGGGAAGAAAGAGAGGACGGACCCGTTGGCGTGCACGCACCGAGGCTACCTCGGCGGATTGCGTTTTCATCATCGTGCGAAAGGGATTCTTGGCAGTCGCGCGCGCGGGAGAAGTTGCAGTAACTTATGCGCGTCTGATTCCGCAGCAATCACCGTTCGCTCAAGGACACGATGGCGTCTCGTAAATCGAAAGAACAACGTTCCTTCATCCCCCCACCACCAACCTTCGCCGACATCGAGAATCAACCGGTCAGCGATTTCGCGCGCAAGGCGTACCTCGACTACTCGATGTACGTCATTCTCGATCGCGCGCTGCCGCATCTCGCCGACGGCCTCAAACCGGTGCAGCGCCGCATCATCTATGCGATGTCCGAGCTCGGTCTCGGGCCGACCTCCAAGCCGAAGAAATCGGCGCGCACGGTCGGCGACGTCATCGGCAAGTTCCACCCGCACGGCGACTCCGCCTGCTACGAAGCGATGGTGCTGATGGCGCAGCCGTTTTCCGTCCGCTATCCGCTCGTCGAAGGGCAGGGGAACTGGGGCTCGCCCGACGATCCGAAAAGCTTCGCCGCCATGCGGTACACCGAGGCGAAGCTGACGAAGTTTTCCCAGTCCTTGTTGAGCGAGCTCGAACAGGGCACCACCGACTGGGGGCAGAACTTCGACGGCACGATGAAAGAGCCGAAACTGCTGCCGTCGCGATTGCCGCACGTCCTGCTGAACGGCGCGAGCGGCATCGCCGTCGGCATGGCCACCGACGTGCCGTCGCACAACGTGCGCGAAGTCGTGAACGCCTGCATCGAGCTGCTCGATGACCCGGAGGCCACGCTCGCGCAGCTGACGAAACACATCAAAGGTCCCGACTTTCCGACGGCCGGCGAGATCATCACGCCGATCGCCGAAATCCGCGACATGTACAAGACCGGCAACGGCAGCGTGCGGCAGCGCGCGAAGTGGGAGATCGAAGACGGCGAGATCGTGATCAGCGCGCTGCCGTTCCAGGTCTCGGGCTCGAAAGTGCAGCAGCAGATCGCGCAGCAGATGCAGGCGAAGAAGCTGCCGATGGTCGAGGATCTGCGCGATGAATCGGATCAGGAGAGCCCGACCCGCCTCGTGATCGTGCCGCGCTCGAACCGTGTCGATCTCGACGAGCTGATGACGCACCTCTTCGCGACCACCGATCTCGAGAAGAGCTACCGCATCAACATGAACATGATCGGCCTCGACGGCCGTCCGCGACTCTACGACCTGAGGAGTCTGCTCGCGGAATGGCTGGAGTTCCGGATCGAGACGGTGCGCCGCCGTCTGCAGCATCGCTACGACCAGGTCAACGCGCGGCTGCACCTCCTCGACGGCCTCATGGCCGCGTATCTCAACGTCGATGAAGTGATCCGCATCATCCGGACGGAAGACGAGCCGAAGCCGGTGCTGATGAAGCGTTTCGCGCTCAGCGAAGTGCAGGCGGACTACATCCTCGAGCTGCGCTTGCGCTACCTCAACAAGCTCGAGGAGATGCAGATCCGCGGCGAGCAGAAGAAGCTGCAGGAGGAGCGCGCGGCACTCGAAAAGATCCTCGGGTCGAAGGCGCGTCTGCGCAAACAAGTGCGCGACGAACTGCTCGAAGATGCCGAGGAGTTCGGCGACAAACGCCGCTCGCCGATCGTGGAGCGCGAGGCGGCCAAGGCGCTCGATGCGACGGCGCTCATTCCGTCCGAGCCGGTCACCGTCGTCCTCTCCGAGCGCGGCTGGGTGCGTGCCGGCAAAGGCCACGATCTCGACCCGACCGCGCTGCAATACAAGTCGGGCGACCAGTACCTGCACGCCGCCAAAGGGCGCAGCAATCAGCTGGTGGTGTTCCTCGACTCGACCGGCCGCACGTATTCGCTGCCGGCGCACGAGCTGCCGTCGGCGAAGAGCCACGGCGAGCCGCTGACGTCGTCCCTCGCACCGCCGCCCGGCGCGACGTTCATCGGCGTGATGATGGGCGATCCCGACGACCTCTGGCTGCTGACCACCGACGACGGCTACGGCTTCATCGCGCGCCTTGAAGACATGATGTCGCGGCTCAAAGCGGGCAAGTCGATCGTGAACGTCGGCAGCGGCGCGAGCGTGCTGCGCCCGCAACGCGTCACGAGCTACGAGACCGATGCAATCGCCGCCGCGTCGTCAGAAGGGAAACTGCTGGTGTTCGACGCCGTCGAGCTGCCGGTCCTCGGCCGCGGCAAAGGGGTGCAGACGCTCAAGATCCACAGAACCCCGATTGCACCGGAACGGATCGTGGCAACGGCGGTCGTGCCGAAAGACGGCACGCTGATCGTCCACGCCGGCAAGCGCCACACGAACCTCAAAGGCGCCGATCTCGCCGCGTATTTTGGCAAGCGCGCGCAACGCGGCCTCAAACTGCCACGCGGTTTCCAGAACGTCTCGACCATTCGCAACTGGAGCGATCGCGACGCACGGTTGCCGGATGGGGATATGGTGAATTGATCGTTCGCGCAGGCGCTTAGGCGCTTAGGCGCGTAGGCGCTTGGGTGATGCGTTGCCTGAGGCGCGTTCCTCTGTTGTGGAGCGGCGGCCGTACCATCATCGCGACCGCCGCACCCTACCGTCATCCTGAGCGTTAGCGAAGGATCTCAAA